>JALNWK010000009.1 GCA_023230925.1 Limnochordia bacterium | reverse complement strand
GAACATCATCAACCTCAACGCATGAGGAGCAAACATACGACCGTTGACGTAAGACTGAGATCGCGGGGAAAAGTCTAAACTTTTAGGCTGCCATTCCCTAAACTTCTCGATTGCCAAACACAGCACTTACTCAGCTGGAAGATCCTATCTTTGGTGAAAAAAGAGACTAAGCCATACAGATACACTAGCACCGGGCGTTGATCCTACTGTTATGTGTTCATGACGGACCATTCCTTCCATTATCGTTGATACGAATACAGGCTGTCCCTATCTAGGACATCCCCAACCGCATGACTCAGTGCGGCTTACTGGAACTCTTTAATATCTTTGCCCACTCCAAACCCGTACCTTTACCATGAAAAGCGTTTCTCAAGGTTTCGTCTGCTTCACGGAGCCAGTCTTTTGAATATGCTCAGCGCATGAAAGGGTCACCTTCCATAAAGCAGGTGACCCAACATTGCCTACAAAACCGCAGTATGCGAATGCCGCGGAGTTCGTTTCAGTTACTGTGCTAGTTCCCAGATGACCCTAAGGCATCATCTTCAGCTACATTTCGAGGAATCCTACTTAAGCCCAAGTTCCCTGATGGCAGTAGTTTGAATGTCCTCAAGTATAGGACGAAGTGGTTGCGGCGTGACCCAAGCCTCCCACATGCGTGGCCACCATAGATCAAGAAACTCACGTCCGACCCCTGAAGGAAGCCCCGCAACAGATCTATCTGAATACTCCAAGGCTTCTAGGAAAATGTGATTGCTCACACCCCAATAATCTAAGAATGCGTTAGACATCCCATATTCGCGCAATGGCGGAATTGCTCTTCCTCCATAACCAACAGACATCTTGAGGTCCCAGCCTTCTTCGCCGGTAAGGAACTTCAGCAATTCCCAAGCCTCTTGGGGATACTCAGTGGAAGATGCTATCGCGAACTGATCAACGTAGTAAACTGTGCCACGTCTAGTCCCTTTCGCTGGAACGGCTACATCGTAACTGAAGGACACAGCCTCCAATCCTGGGCGGTACCATGGTCCAAAGGTAGCGATAGCTACACGCTGATCAATGAACCAATCGCCACCCCACGCGTCGTATGGGGCAACGCATTCTACAAGAGTGAGGTCATAATACCAGGTCATAAAGTCAACGAATGCCTGGCTATCTGCATAAACCTCCGTTCCATCCTCGTTAAACAGCGGAGCATCAAACTGAGACTTGATGCTATCCCAATACCACTCATGGGCCGATATGCCAAGCCCAAAAACGTCATTCAGTCCATCCCCGTCAATGTCTTTGGTGAGTTTCTTCGCCTTAGCAATCAGATCATCCCAGGTCCAATCCCCCGGTTCTGTAAGTCCCTGTTGATCAAACAGATCTTTGTTATAATAGGGAACATGATTACTCACATCATATGGGAGCCCATATAGTGTCCCAAACAAGGACGAACCTTCAATAGCCACAGGAAAATACTTGTCAAGGTCGAAATCAGGATCGTTCTTGACGAAATCATTAAGTGGATAGAGCATACCCCGATTTGCGAAATTCTCAAAGTTCCCACTGTTCAGTAGTAGCAAATCCGGTACTGTGCCGCCGCTCCACATCACCAAGTATTTGTCCCGCCCCCAAGGCCCTCCATGAGCCAAGACAACTTCCACCTCAATGTTCGGGTTTGCCTTCATGAATTCCCCAACGATTGTTTCAATATAGGTTGTCTCTATTCCGCCGGTCCAGGTCGCCAGAGTAAGCTTAATCTTTGCATCGGCGTTGAGACTAAATAGAAAGGACATTCCAAGGAGAACAATGATAGTCAGCATACATTTGACTTTTCGAGTGTGGTTAATCGTCATGTGGTATCCTCCTGTTCCTAGTATCTTGTATTATCCTTGACAAAACTCTAAACCATCCTTCTTAACTTTGGCTTTACTTTTGATTTGCAGTATACCGCTACGATTGCCGAATTATTTAGTAATGCACCTCCTTTCCGCGTCCCAATGATTCTATCCGATTTCCTCCTTTCGCCAGATCGCAGGGCTAACAAGAAACCTGCTAAACGAATAGCCTCCACCCATTAGCACATTCCTCGCGATGTCACCGGTTCACTCCATCATTATGTATTGCGTTCCCGACCCATCTTGATTGGTGTCATTCTGACGCGCTGCTTGACTACCATATCTGAAATTGTTTCCGACTTTCTACCTAGCCTTGGGAGATTTGCACAAACCTTAGTCGTATGCTATACCACCCTTTACATCAAGACTGCGTTTGGCTACTAGAAATCCCCACAAAGTCAAGAGCATCGTTGTTCGGCATTCTACCTCTGTATAACTCTTACAAAACCTGTATACGTATACACAGCCGATACGAGAACCGCCCAATGCTGTACTTATGTACCCCCGTATACATAGTCTGAGTAGTAGTCTACTCATCATTCCGCCTAAGGATATGGCTATTTTCTAAGCCAAAGAAGCGATCTTTTTCCACTATTTGTGAGAAGTTAACCCTATTATACCGAACATTTAGGACATCGTCAAGGAACTGCAAGCAATCATTCGCCAAAAAGAGGTGGAACATTAGCGGCGGAGACTGTCGAGAGATGTTTCCTCAAGGGCCATAGCTGCAAAAAAGTTTTTTGGCGGTATCGAGTGGTATCTATACCGAGCTAATCGCTGAAGGATGTCATGGGAGAACACGTCATCGATGCATGCTCTCGGTCTCCGATTAACCCAATTTGTATCATCTTCCGCGAATAAAGATGGGGCTTCTTAGTGTCTTGTCAAGACTATCTTCCAAGGTCCATCTAATGTGTTTGGCAATCGAGAAGTGCAACTGGCTTGCCAGGCAACACTTTTGTGTATTGGCGATTTCTTGCGTATCAACGTGGAGATACTTTTTCCACGAAGAGGAAATACTGGGGCTTTGCGTTTAGTGGCTAGGTTTCGCATCGTAGTGCCACTTCCGATGGTTTGAAGGTGGAGGTGTTCATTAATCAGTACACATCTCCTCATGGAGCTTACTGATCGCTTTCTTCTCAATGCGGGAAACATAGGAACGTGAAATGCCCAGTCGTTTTGAGATCTCCCGTTGGGTTCTACGGGGACCTCCGTTCAGTCCATAGCGCAACTCCAGTACTTCTTTCTCTCGTTTGCCTAGTTTATCCATTTTGCGGAGGAGCCGTTCCTCTTCTATCCTAAGTTCCACAGTCTCCCCGACGTCTTCATCGGAGCTTAGAATATCCATGAGCGTAATCTCGTTTCCTTCCTTGTCAGAACCAATCGGGTCCTGTAGCATTACTTCACCGCGCAGTCTCTTTGTTGACCGCAAATGCATCAGAATCTCATTTTCAATACACCGTGCCGCATATGTAGCCAACCGGGTGTTTCGGTCAACCCGATAGGTATTGATCGCCTTAATTAGTCCGATGGTTCCTATGGAAATCAGATCATCAGCTTCGTTAGAAGTATTCTCGAATTTCTTCACGATATGGGCAACTAGTCGTAGGTTATGTTCAATCAAAACGTTCCTGGCCCGTTCATCACCTTCTTGCATCTCTGCAAGGAGCTTGGCCTCTTCCACTGGTGAGAGGGGCTTGGGGAACACACCACTATTGGTCACATAGGCTGCAAGACACGCCAGACTGTCTATTAGGGAACCTAAGATGGACCTTAGACTATCACTAATAGCCACCTTGTGCCACCTCCGAAGAAGAGTGTTTTACACAAACTCTCTACATCCTATGTCTCGGTGGCACAAAATGTGTATGTCCTGTTACTGGATAGCGGGTCTAGGATCCTAGACTATCGGTAGATGGGTGCTCGGATAACCGTACCAATTGGCACCTGGGGCATTTTCATGTAAATAAGGTCGTTGGGATGGGCTACTTCTCCCCGAGCGGGATCTTGAAAGGTAAACTGGGCTTTGAGAAAAACCGGTTCTTGTCCGGGAAGCAGGAACTCCAGTTCTTCCTGGGGATGCAACGTGTTTCTGACCTCAATCTTGGCCACGCTCTCCTCTTTGTCGTAATCGACAACAATGCCGACAAACCGACAGCCTGCTTTGGTATCCTCATCGGGAGTCACGGCCTCATCTTGTGGGTGACCAAAATAAAACCCGGTGGTATAGGGGCGGTGACTAATCTTGTTGAGTTCTTCCCGTAGATCTTCTAGAATCCCCTGATAGCTCCTGACCGAAGTATAGTAAGCATCGATCGCCCGCCGATAGGCATTGGTTACCGTCGCCACATAATGGACACTCTTCATGCGGCCCTCTATTTTAAGACTGGTAGCCCCCGCTTCAACAAGCTCAGGTAGATGATCAATCATACATAGATCCTTGGAACTAAAGATATAGGTTCCCTGGTCATCTTCTTCCACCGGGAAATACTCTCCCGGTCGTTTCTCCTCAACTACCGCATATCGGTAGCGACAAGGATGAGCGCAATCCCCTTGATTGGCACTTCTGGCCGCCATATAGGCACTAAGAAGACAACGCCCAGAATAGGCCACACACATGGCACCATGGACAAAGCACTCTAGTTCTATCGAGGTCTCCTTGGCAATCTCCCCTATCTCTGCTAGGCAAAGCTCCCTAGCCGCGATCACCCGCCTAATCCCCTGATGAGCCCAAAAGCTCACCGCTGCTCTATTTGTCGTACTAGCTTGGGTACTAAGGTGTAGGGGGAGTTCTGGGGCAACCTCCCTTGCTATGGCCACGACACCAGGATCACTAACAATAATGGCATCGGCACCAATCGCTGAGAGCGTCCGGATATAATCCTTTAACCGGGGGAGTTGTTCATTTCGTGCATAGATATTAACCGTCACATAGACTCTACGACCAAGATCATGGGCATAATCAATTAGTGCCTTCAGATCATCTATGGTATGATTCTTCGCCGAAGCTCTCAGACTAAAGGCTTTTCCTCCAACGTAAACTGCATCGGCCCCATAGAGTAAAGCCGTCTTAGTCTTCTCGGGGCTTCCCCCGCAGGCTAACAATTCGATCCTTTGCACAACATATCGTTCCTTTCCTCACTGAAGCCTTCGCCGGGCCGCCACATGCTCACTGAACGTCTTGCTGAAGTGGTGTCGGCCATCACCCCGAGCAACAAAGAACAGATAGTCCACTTGGGCGGGGTTTAGTGCGGCCTCGATGGACAATACCCCAGGATTACCAATGGGTCCTGGGGGTAACCCGTCATTTCGATAGGTATTATAGGGGGACTCAATCTGTAGGTGGCTATAAAGCAGTCTACTCACGGGCCGATCAAGAATATACTGAATCGTGGGATCCGCCTGTAGGCGCATCCCCTGCTTTAGACGGTTATGATAAACTGCAGCCACCAACGCCCGCTCATCGTGGTAGATAATCTCCTTCTCCACAATAGAAGCAATGGTCACAATCTCATGGATCGTATATTCCGAGTCCGTACTACCTACCACAGGCAAGACCGTCTTGATGAACTGGTCCACCATCCGTTTAATGAGCATCTCTTCTGTGGAGTCGGTGAACAAATAGGTATCGGGATATAAGTAACCTTCCAATGATTCAATTGGTTTCTCAAAGGGAAAGTCATCACCAAAGACCAAACGGCTATCGCTTGCTAGTTCAATGAACCGTTCCTCATCAACTAGGCCCCTGCTCGATAAAATCGCGGCAATTTCCCGAATATTGGCACCCTCCGGAATTGTTACCCTGTAGGTGACCACTTCGCCTTCCCGCAGGCGTCGAATGATCTCCAGCAGGTTCATCGAAGGGCTTAGATTATAATTCCCGGCCATCAGTGCGCCGTCCACACCTAAGACCCGGCTCATCAGAGCAAAGGCATCGCTACTACGTACCAACTCATGTGCATGGAGCATTAGTCCGATCTCGGTGGTGGACATACCAGTGGGAATAGTGACTACGGTCTCAACGGCCGTGTTCTCGCCGGTAAGCGGTAAGGTATAATAACCCAGATAAAACCCTAGCGCGATAACCCCGATTAGAACGCACCAGACTAGCAACCCAATTAGGTACTGAAAGATGCGGGTCCAACCCGCTTTAGGATTACGCACGTACTCCGCAGAAGGAATCGTAAGATCCTAAGCAATTCAAGTCTAGGAATGATACGTTCATTCTGCTTCCTCCCCCTTCCTGAAGCTTACCCCTCACGATAAGTCCATGATAAACAAGCCCCGACTCCTCCATGCTCTTCCTTGAGCGGCATTTATCATAATCCAATCCACCAAGTTTAGTTTTCTAGATTATACCGAAAAAAAGGCCCACCGGCAACTAGGGCAGGCGGGCAAGGTCCTGACCTCGGTTTAAGGAACTACTTCTATCTCTGTGATCTCATCCAAGGCTTCCACTACACGGGCAAACTCATCATCGTTCTCAATGGATACCAAGACTTCCAGTCCCTCTTCATCCTCCTCAAAGCGCAGGATAATGGCTCCTTCTTCGGGATCGTCCTTTGGAACAAGTACAGCATAGGTCTGATCTTCCACAGTCAACACTTCGAATAGGGAAAAACTATGTTCTTTACCCTCTTCATCCTCCAAAATAATGTCATTGTCTTCGTGCATTACCTTCACTCCCCTTCGGATAACTCTTCTTTTCTACTTCGGTAATCCAGGTAATTCTGCAACACAACAGCTGCGGCCAACTTGTCAACAACCTGTCGTCGTTGCTTCCGGCGTACATTCCCTTCAATAAGAACCCGTTCGGCTACCACAGTTGTAAACCGTTCATCAAAGAATACGATCTGGCTCTGCGGACATCTTTTCTGGAGTCGTTGCGCAAACCCCCGTGCTTTTTCCGCCTCGGGACCTTCCTCTCCCGTAGTCCGCACAGGCAACCCCACCACAATTTCCCCTACGTCATACTCTTTCACCAAATCACAAATGGTATGTATGTCTTTTTCCAAACCCCGGCGGGGAATCACACTATGACCTGTAGCCGTAAGTAAAAGAGGATCACTTAAGGCAACACCGATCCGCTTCTGGCCAAGATCCAGTCCCATAATACGCAAATTTACTCTCTCCTAAATAATCTTCAGCGCAAACTCCGGACACACAGCACCACAATACCCACATAGCAGACACTTCTTGCGATCCACCACAGGACCGGTTTCCTCCAAGCTCAAGGCCCCTGCCGGGCATTTTTTCACACAGGTACCGCACTTCTGACACCACGAGTCAATGTGCAAGGTCTTGTCCCTGATAAGACCAGACAAGGTGTCCTGATCCACAGATCTCCCGCTAAAGATCTGGATATTCGTCTCCACCTCTTCAATAGTGCTCATCCCCACCGCCGCTGCATGGGCATAAGGAAAGCTTAGCGCATACCCAAATGCACTAAGCACATCACTAATCAAGTGTCCTCCACCGAGCACCTTCATTAGATAAACACCCTTACCGAGGGCATGTGCCCTGGCGATAGCCTGCTCCATTTTCTCCCGCCCACCGATAATCCCAAGGCCAGCCTTATTCAACAGGGGACTGACCACATCAATCTCGGGATGAGCACACACCGCCTCAACACAGGCCACATGATGGGTGGAAACACCAATAGCCCTGATGATCCCCTTTGCCTTGGCTTCCTGCAGGTAATCTAACGCCGGTCGGTGTCCGCGCAGGGTGAGTTCTGACTCCTGCTCATGGAGCATGAAAATATCAATGACATCTCGATTCAGCATGGTCCTAGCCTCATCCACCGATGCTCTCATTCCTTCAAAAGTATAATCATAGGATCGGCTGGCAATGACCACATCCTCCCTCTGACCTACCGCTTTGGCTATATGGGGATAGCACTGGTACAGTTTTGCTGTATCGATAAAATTCACACCCCGCTCAAGGGCATACCCCATGACCCGAGCAGCCTCTACAACAGATAAATTCCGTTGCAGCGGACCCACAGCTAAAGCACCAAAGCATAGAGGGCTCACCCAAAGATCCGTACTTCCTAGTTTGACTCTTTCCAACACGTCGTCACCGAGATTGTACTACTGGTAACCATTCCAAGATATCTGTGGGGAGGAAAAGTAGAACTCACCCGGCATCCCTTCTTTCTTTAAACTCAGCCCTAACCCCAGGCAGGGTCACTACTTCTTCCCCCGCTCCAAGTTCTTGAGGTAACACTCCACTAGTTCCTCAAGTAGCTCATCCCGCTCCACCGTACGAATTAGGCTCCGGGCCTTGCCATGGCTGGTGATGAAAGCAGGGTCCCCGGATATCAGATAGCCCACAATCTGGCTAACCGGGTTGTACCCTTTCTCCTCCAGGGCCTCGTAGACGCTAGCAAGTACTACGGCTGCCTTGCTCTTCTCCTTTTCCATGCGAAACATAACGGTCTTATCATGTTCTGTCATCGTCTCGGCACGACCCCGCCGGATGTGCCTTTCCCTCCCCTTGTTATTTATTTTTCTAATTGCTCACGCAAAACTCTTTCACCGGCCGCTAAAGCAAGCTCCAGCTTTTCGGGATCCTTGCCACCGGCTTGGGCCATATCCGCGCGGCCACCGCCTCCACCCCCGGCTGCTTTAGCTGCTTCTTTGATCATCGCTCCGGCATTAACACCTAGCTTTACAGCCTCCTTGGAGGCCATTCCGAGAAACAGAGCCTTCCCATCCCGTCGGGAACCAAGCAGCACCACTCCAGACTCTAGCCTTGCCAAAAGCTCATCTCCCATTTCCCGCAAAACCCTGGCATCAGCATTTTGTGCTTCGGCCACAAGCACAGATACACCATCAAGCCTTTTGACCTGGCTTAGCAAACGTTCCACCTGATTTCCGGCCAGTTCTGCCTCGAGTTTACCAATCGTCTTCTCCTTCTGACCCAATTCCTCTAAAAGCTTGTCCACCCGTTCCATTACACCGGCAATACCTACATTCAGTTTCTCACCGAGCCCGCCTAGCAAAGCTGTCTGCTCCTGTACCATATCCAGGGCCTCAAGTCCAGTTACCGCTTCAATCCGACGAATACCAGCGGAAATGGCCCCTTCGCTCACTATCTTGCACAGTCCGATCTGCCCGGTCTGCTGTACGTGGGTACCACCGCATAGCTCCTTGCTGTAATCTCCAACCTGGACCACCCGGACCCTCTCACCGTACTTCTCATCAAATAAGTGCACGGCTCCTTGCTCCAGGGCTTGGCCGATCTCCATCTCATCGGTAACCACCGGGAGATTAGCTAGAATATGCTCATTTACCTGTCGTTCCACCCGGTTGAGCTCATCCTTAGATAGGCCCTTCAAGTGAGTAAAGTCAAAACGTAGTCCCTCGGGCGTAACCTGGGATCCTGATTGGGCCACATGATCGCCTAGTACATCTTTTAGGGCTTGATGCAGAAGGTGAGTGGCTGTATGGTTTCTAGCGGTGGCAAGACGCCTGGTGTCATCAATAGCTGCACAAACAACATCGCCTACGGAAAACTCACCTTGAAGGATCTCCACCCGATGCACGATTAGCCCTTCCTTAGGGCGAGTAACATCTATCACCTGTGCTTGACCTTGGGAAGAGGTAACAGTACCAATATCTGCAACCTGCCCGCCACTTTCAGCATAGAAGGGTGTCTGGTCCAATACTATTTCAACTGATTTATCGGAACTGGAGACTCGATCGACCATCCCGCCTTCCTTCAATAAGGCGACAATCTTTGCTTCCCTTTGCCATGATTCATAACCCTTAAAACAACACTGTACATCCTTGAGATTATCATAGGACTCCTCTGTATCCCCTAGGTAACCCTTACTCTTATGTTGGGCGGCCCGGGCCCTTTGCCGTTGCTGCTCCATTTCCTCCCTAAAACCGGTAAAATCCAGTTCCAAACCTGATTCCTTGGCAATCTCCGCGGTTAGCTCCACCGGGAAACCATAGGTATCGTAGAGGCGAAAAGCATCGGCACCGACAATCATCTTTTGATTCTGCGCCTTTGTCTTTTGCACAATCTCATCGAGGAGATTACCCCCCTGGACTAAAGCTGCCGAAAAACGATCTTCTTCCTGCTCTAGAACCTCCTGAATATACTCTAGACTTCCGCAAATCTCGGGATAACCCACACCCATTAACTGGACGACCTTCTCGGCCAATTGGGCGGTGAAAGGCTCCACAATACCTAGTAATCGTCCATGGCGCACTGCCCGCCGCAATAGGCGGCGAAAGACATAGCCCCGCCCCTCATTACTTGGTACTACTCCATCATGGGCTAGAAATACAGCACCCCGCATGTGATCAGTAATCACCCTTAATGAGACGTCTTTCTTCGGGTCCTCTTTGTACTTACAACCAGCAAGCTGGGCTACCTCGTCGATGAGGGCACGCATTAGGTCAATTTCAAAGATGTTCTCGACTCCCTGCAGAATCGTCGCCACCCGATCGAGGCCCATCCCTGTATCAATACCAGTCTGATCGAGACGGGTCAGGTTCCCCGCTTCATCTTGATGGTACTGAATAAAAACCAAATTCCAAAACTCTAAGAAGCGTTCACAATCGCAACCGGGTTTGCAGTCGCTGCTACAAGCATAGGCATCACCCCGATCGTAATGCAGCTCAGAGCAGGGACCACAGGGACCAACACCGATCTCCCAGAAATTGTCCTTTCGACCCAGACGAACAATCCGATCCTTAGGGATACCAATACACTTATGCCATAGGTCAAAGGCCTCATCATCATCCTCATAAATCGTGATCCATAAACGTTCAACAGGAAACTTCAAGTGTTTAGTCACAAACTCCCAGGCAAACTCGATCGCTTCCTTTTTGAAGTAATCCCCAAAGGAGAAGTTCCCCAACATCTCAAAGAAGGTACCATGTCGTGCAGTAACGCCAACATTATCTATGTCGGCAGTCCGCAAGCACCGTTGACAGGTAGTCACCCGGCGATACTGGGGCGTCTCCAAACCCAGAAAAAATGGTTTGAAGGGCACCATACCCGCACCAGTAAGTAACAGTGTTGGATCATTATGGGGTACCAAAGAGGCACTCGGTAAGCGTTTGTGCCCTTTACTCTCAAAATAACTTAAGAACCGCTCCCGCAGTTCATTACCAGTCCAGCTTTCCATTAGTCTTCCTCCTAAAACCCACCTGTGACGCACTTTGTAAGCATTTTAACCGTACCCCGATCATACCAGATAATATTTCAAATGACAACAAGCACTAGCCTTCCCAAAAGCAAGCGTAGCGCCATAGATAGGAGCCAAGGATCTTTAAGATTGCCGCAACGGGCACTGCTAAAAGCATCCCCAAAATCCCAAGGAGACTGGCACCGGCCAAGACAGCGAAGATGACCGTAAGAGGATGTAATCCCACACGTTCACTGAGAATACGGGGGGCCAGGAGGCTAGACTCCACTTGATTTGCCATAGCAAAGATCACAATCACCCATAGGGCCTTAACCGGTGATTCGGCCAGGGCAAAGACCAAGGCCGGGATCGCGCCCATCACTGGGCCAAAGTAGGGAATGAGGTTAAACACACCGGCCAGAAGACCGATTAACACCGCAAACTTCACCCCGGTCAATAGCAGCCCGATGGTAATCAACAGCCCCACCAGCAAAGACACCAAAAGCTGCCCGCGAATAAACCCTGCGAGAACCTGGTTGATCTCAGATAGCATGGAAAGAATCTGGTCCTTGTTGTCGAGGGGAAGAATTGCTTGAAATCTGTCAGCAAAACTGGACCAATCCCGCAGAAGATAGTAGGCCAGAATCGGGGAAATAACCAAGGCGGCGGCTCCGGATAATAACCCAAACAGGGTCTCAGTAGCCCGACGAACCAGTTGATCGGACAGTTCCTGGAGTCGATCCAAGGCTTGGATAATGATGTTATCTAAAAAGAGAGGGACTTTGATCCTCCTAAATCCCGAAACAGCTTTGTGAAAGGAAGCGGACAAACCATCCACTTGGGTAGGCAGTCCTTCCAAGGCTTCATTAAACTCCCGGGTGATTACCGGGAGTAAGAGAACCACAAACAAAACGACAATCACAACGATTGTACAGTAGGTAACCAGAATAGCTGTCGTACGGGGAACCTGTCTTGCTTCCAGAAGGCACACCGGGGGATTGGCCACATAAGCAATGAACCCTGCAAAGACAAAGGGGGGCAAGATCATCCGCACCCGAATCAGAAATATGACTAAGGCAAGCAGGGCCAATGCGCATACTACCCGGTGTGCCCTATGATTCAAACCTTTAACCTCCCCCATCTACACAAAACCAACACGCTTAACGAATACCCTTTCAACCCTTAAGGGCACCCACAGTCTTACTAACAGCGCTCTTGCCCATACGCATCACTCTGTTTACCTGTGGCTTTGTTGCCGCCATGGTCCGCTTTGCCGTACGGGTTACGGTTTCCATCGTAGATGAGCCTTGATCCATCCTTCTACTAATCATCGCCCCAAGGGTCATACCAACTAGGGCACCGGTTAACATGCCCCGCCAAAATTTCCCACTAAACACTGCTGATTTCACTCCCTTCGGAAGAGCAATTCGAACCTATTATGCCCACCCGTTGGGTTTTCAATCAGTCTCTTTTAAAGATCCGCCCCCCACCCACAACTACATCCCCCTGGTACCAAACCACGGCTTGTCCCGGGGTAATCGCAAACTGGGGCTGGGCAAAAACGGTACGAATCACACCCCGTTCTACTGGCTCAATTGTTGCCTTGGCACAGCCTGCATTGTAACGGATCTTTGCCTCCACTTCCATAGGTTCCTGCAGGTTAGGAATACTAATCAGGTTAATCCCATCGGCCAAGAAACTATGTCCACACACAGCCTCCTTAGGCCCCACAACTACTTCATTTCGCTCAGGATCAAGATCTACTACATACAAGGGAATGCCCGCCGCAATACCAAGGCCCTTTCTTTGCCCGATGGTGTACAAGGCAATTCCCCTATGTTCGCCTAAAACACGGCCATCTACGTCCACAATGGCACCTGGTTGGAGGGGCTGGGAGAGGTTTGCACAGAGAAAATCACGGTAATTTCCCCGGGGAATAAAGCAGATCTCTTGACTGTCCGACTTCTCTGCATTGGGCAGATTGTATCCTTGGGCTAGTTCCCGGGTCTTTTCTTTCGAGTATGCACCAAGGGGAAATAGTATGTGAGCCAATTGGGCCTGGCTCAGGCCGTAGAGCACATAGCTCTGATCGTTTTGCAGATCAGCACCTCGTTTGAGTAGGTATCGCTCCTTTACCTGTTCCACCCGGGCATAGTGCCCCGTAGCCAGGTAGTCTGCTCCTAGCTTCAAGGCAGCCTCCAAAAGAGCCCCAAACTTGATAAGTGGGTTGCATACAACACAGGGATTAGGGGTTTGCCCCTTCTGGTAAGTCTCCACAAAGGGAGCAATAATGCTGCGGGAGAATAACTCTCGAAAGTCAAAGGAGTAAAAGGGGATCCCAAGCAACTCCGCAGTTGCCCGTGCCCCCACCGTGACAGCATGATCCTCTGGATCCGGGCCCACTTCCATCGTCACACCAAAGACGTCGTATCCTTGATCTAGCAAAAGGGCCGAGACGGTGGAGGAATCTACTCCACCGCTCAAGGCCACCGCAACCTTTACTTTGGACATCCTTGACAACACTTCGCATTCCCAGGGCCACTATCCTGGCCAAGATAATCATCCAGCGCCCTTTGCAAGGCATCGGAAGCAAGGTTGGAGCAATGCATTTTCTTCCGGGGCAGTCCATCTAAGGCCTTGGCTACATCCTCACTGGAGAGATTCCGTGCCTGCTCAATGGTCATGCCTTTGACCATCTCCGTAGCTACACTACTGGTGGCAATCGCAGCTCCACAACCAAAGGTCTTAAACTTAGCATCTACAATGACGCCGTTTTCTACTTTTATATACATCCGCATGATGTCTCCGCATACTGGATTTCCTACTTGCCCCACCCCATCGGCATCGGGTATCTCTCCAACATTTCGCGGATTTGTAAAATGATCCATGACCTTATCTGTATACATGCCTCTCCCACCTTTTACCCGTTATTTCTCATACAACGGGGACATCTGTCTTAGTTTGTCCACTGCTTTGGCAACAGCGTCAATAACATAATCTACTTCCTCAGGAGTGTTTTCCCGCCCTAGGGTAAGCCGTAGGGAACCGTGGGCGATCTCCGGTGCTATCCCCATGGCCAGAAGAACGTGAGACGGTTCCAGAGAACCCGAGGTACATGCAGAACCACTAGATCCGGCAATGCCCTGTAAATCCAAATTCAAAAGCAATGCTTCCCCTTCAATATATCTAAAGCACAGACTTAGGTTGTTGGGCAGACGCTCCTGTGGATGTCCGTTGAGCCTCACCTCATCTACCTTTGCTAGAATTCCCTCACGCAATCGGTCTCTTAGAGCGGCAATTTGTGGCTGTACTGTCTCCCTTTCGGCCGTAGCTAAGGCTAGGGCCTTAGCCATACCAACAATTCCTGGCGTATTCTCGGTACCCGCCCGCCGTCCCCGTTCTTGGGCTCCTCCGTAAATGTGGGATACAAACCTAGTCCCTTTCCTGGCATATAATACACCGACACCTTTTGGCCCATAGAACTTGTGCGCCGATAAAGAGAGCAAATCGCACTGCAGCTCGTCGACATTGACGGGCAGTGCTCCCACGGTCTGTACCGCATCGGTGTGGAAGCGAATACCTTTGCTCCCTGCTATTTCACCAATCTCCGCGATAGGCTGAATGGTCCCTACTTCGTTGTTGGCGTGCATGATGGAAATGAGGATCGTATCTTCTCTGATAGCTTCAGCCACCTCTTGGGGATCCACCCGACCAAATTCATCCACACCGACAAAGGTAACCTCAAAACCCCGCTTTTGCAAAAATTTGCAGGTGTCATAGACCGCGTGATGTTCAATACTGGAGGTGATCAAATGCCTGCCTTTGCGCTCGTTAGCCCAAGCTACTCCCTGCAGGGCTAGGTTATCTGCCTCAGAACCACCGGAAGTGAAATAGATTTCCTCAGGTTTTGCCCCAAGAATCTCTGCAATTTGGGCCCTCGCCTCTTCCAGGACACGTTTTGCGTCACGTCCTGCGGTGTAGATACTAGATGGATTACCATAGTTGTCCTGAAACAATGGCAACATCGCCTCGATCACCTCAGGACGGGGCTTGGTGGTTGCGGCATGATCCATATAGACTCTGTTCATCTATTTACTTACCTCCTCCAAGGTCAACTGGGAAACACCGGGAAGTCCTGCTAGCCTTCGTGACTAGCCTTATCACACAAATCTTGGAGCGTGGTACTATCCAAGACATCTTCAATACTGTCTTTTAGCTTCTGCCACAGGAACTTGGTCACACACTGTTCTTCCCTTTCGCAGGCCACAGCGTTATCCCCAATGCAATCAATGGGACTGATTGGTCCCTCTAATATCCGGATAATATCCCCGACGACTATCTCCTCCGGAGGCAGAGCCAGTTCATACCCACCCATGTGTCCTCTGACACTGTTTACCAACCCAGCCTTGCGTAGTGCAGCCATCAGTTGCTCCAGGTAGCTTTCCGAAACATCCTGCCGATCCGCAATCACCCGCAGGGGCATGGGACCACTACCTTCATGCATAGCCAATTCAACCATGGCCCGTAAACCATAACTTCCTCGGGTTGAGATTTTCACGTCAATCACCCCGGTCTCAATTCCCACTAAATTAGTAGACTTTAAGAGCATAGTAGCATAGGGAACCTACCATGTCAACACTTTTCGCGCTAACTCCTACCCAGTCTTAATATGGACGTTCCGAATTCATTATCCCACACTTCTTTATTGCTGCAAGGAAACAATCGCTAAAGCCGTTTAGCTTTCCTTTATACCAGGTGAGGACCCTCTCTCGGCCATCACTCTCGTACCAAGACGCGATCCAATCAGAGCCGACCACAGACACATCGGGATCTAATCCACACAGAACTTAGAAAATCGCGAATGCAAGAAAGAAGTAAGCGAAAACCTCGAAGAAAACCACGATCGAAGGACCAAGCACAATAGCCTTGACATACCTAGCAACGTTATGTATAATACTGCCATGTATAACACTGCAAGGTAATCGTGGTTTAGTCTACCGCACGGAGATGAAATTGTGGACATCAACAAAGATCTCATAGCCGCTTCTTCGACCCCGATCATCCTCGCATTTCTAGCTGAAGCAGATAGCTATGGCTATGCGATCCTGCAGCAAGTTAAGGAACTGTCGGGAGGTCATCTCCAGTGGACAGATGGGATGCTCTACCCCGTTCTGCACCGTCTTGAGCGCCTTGGCCATATTGAGTCGCGATGGGAAGTTGCGGAAAGCGGCCGCCGTCGCAAATACTACCGTATCACCCCCCAAGGGCGAGCTCAACTCTCCGAAGAGGTCCGCCAGTGGCAGACCGTTGATACGATGCTGCGCAGCCTCTTGTCAGGACTTCGTATGGCGATTCCCAACAACACTGAGGCTTCTTCACCGCCGCTTCATCAGGGAGGCTAAAGACTATGGATGACGAATCTCTAGAGCAACAGATAAATCTCTGGCGGGACTATCTGCGCCGCCGTCAGACCATCCATTCCCTCGATATAGAGGAACTAGAAGACCATTTGCGCGAGCAGATCGCTGCTCTAGTCGAAGCAGGGCTCTCTACCGATGAGGCCTTTTTAGTAGCAGTGAAGCGCATGGGCGAGCTAGATGACCTCTCAAACGAGTTTGCTCGGGAGCACTCAGGTCGGCTATGGAAGCAACTTGTGGTTACCTCTTCAGAATCGGCAAAACAGCGGGGGCGGGCTTTTACCGAAACCATCGTTGTCATGTGTCTTGCGGTAGTGGCGGCTCTGGCAATCAAATTGCCGACAGCATTCGGTATCCACCTATATAAAGACAGTGGGTTTTATGCCCGCAACCTATCCTTCTTCGTACTACCATTCCTTACTACCTATTTTGTGTGGAAGCGCGGGGATAAGCTTTTTACCCGCCGTTGGATAGTTGTAGCATTTGCCGTAGCAGCCTTCTTTGCTAACACTTATCCTTTCTCACCGGGAGGCCATACCGAAGTGCTCACGTCCTTGCATCTGCCGCTGGTGCTCTGGGTGGTGGTGGGAACCACCTATGCCGGTACTCGCTGGGGTGACGTGGCGGGACGCATGGATTTCATCCGGTTTTCCGGAGAACTCTTCATTTACTATGTACTAATAGCGCTTGGTGGCGGTGTACTTACAGCATTCACTATCCTCATCTTCCAAGCCATAGCTGTCGACATCGAGCCTCTTCTCATGTCCTGGCTAGTACCTTGCGGTGCCATGGGAGCCATTCTGATTGGTTCCTGGTTGGTTGAGGCAAAGCAAAGCGTCATTGAGAATATGGCACCCGTGCTGACGCGCCTTTTCACACCACTTTTTGCCATCATGCTGGTGACATTCCTAATTACCCTGGTATGGACAGGACGAGGAGTAGACATCGATCGGAACGTGCTGATTGTGTTTGATCTGCTCCTAGTGGTCGTTCTCGGTTTGTTACTGTATGCGATATCTGCTCGAGATCAGCGGTTACCACCTAACCTCTTTGATGTTTTGCAGGTCGTGTTGGTGATCAGTGCGCTACTAGCGGATGCCGTAGCCCTATGGGCTATTGCCACACGGATCTCGGAGTTTGGGCTCAGCCCTAACCGCGTGGCTGCATTAGGTGAGAACTTGATTCTACTGGTCAACCTAGGCTGGTCTGCTGTGCTTTACATACGCTTTCTATGCAGGAGTAGATCGTTTGCCGAACTCGAACAGTGGCAGACAAACTACCTATGGGTCTATGCTGTATGGGCAACAATTGTTGTGGTAGTGTTTCCACCCGTGTTTGCGTACATCTGATATGTTGTTGTCTAGCCATAACGTAACCAGATATAGTAGAGCAACGAAGAGACAATGACCACATACTCATAACCTTTCGCTCTGAGCGTATTAAGAAGCTGTCCCGTGTGCTAGTCTCAGGGCAGCATGATGACTGGAAAGCAGAATCGGCGATTATACCCTTCAGATATTCGCCGTCGAATTAGAAAAATGCCGGGGTACGACGCGTCAGTGGAGTAGTTACCTTTATAACGGCTCCGAAGGAGCCTTTCACCTGTTGTGGAAAGGAACCAAACCCTTCTTGCTGCACAGTAATGCGGCGGAAACATATTCGGGAAGGACAGAATTTGAAAGCAAGCATTTGATGAAAAAGAACTCTTCGGAGTGAAATGAGGTCATGCTGCTTCAGGACCCAATTATGATCGCTAGCGACTTAAGACACAGCATCTTTTTTCTCTGTTACCATACAGGAAGTCCACTCACTGGGCAAATATGAGGTAATTGCCCCTGCAATCGTTGCCGCTAACCGCGCTTACGGAAACGGTCTGCGACCCGCTTTTCCCGCCCCTGTTCTGTCGGTTCGTAGAATACCTTGTTTTTGTGCACGTCTGGCAGGTACTGTTGCTTCACCCAATGATTTGGATAGTCATGCGGGTACTTATACCCGATCCCATGGCCAAGTTTCTTAGCGCCCTTGTAGGATGCATCCCGCAGGTGCAAGGGCACCTCACCTGCCTCTTCTTTTTGGACACAGGAGAAGGCTTTTTCGATTCCGAGGTACGCGCTGTTGCTCTTCTCTGCAGTAGCCAGGTACAAAGCGGCATGGGCCAAGATGATCCTTGCCTCGGGCATGCCGACGTTAGATACGGCATCAAAGGCGGCCGTGGCTAGCATCAAGCCCACAGGGTCGGCCAGCCCAATATCCTCACTGGCAGCAATGACTAATCGTCGGGCCACAAAACGCGGGTCTTCTCCCGAATAAAGCATCTTTGCCAGCCAATACAATGTGGCCTGGGGATCACTACCCCGGATACTCTTGATAAACGCCGACGCCATGTCGTAGTGATAGTCCCCCGACCGATCAAACCGTAACATCCTTTGGGAGGCAACATCAATATCCTCGGCAGTAACCGTATACTCGGTCCCATCCTGCCCAAGACCAGCTGTTACAAACTCGATGATATTCAACGCGGTACGGCTATCCCCATCGGCAAAGGTTAGCAAGTGCTCAAAAGCCTCTTCGGTAAGCTTCACTTTATAAGCACCAAGTCCCCGTTCCTCATCTTCCAAGGCCCTTTGGACTATCCGCCTTACTCCCTCACGGGTTAGCTTCTTCAATTCAAACACCATACAGCGGGACAGTAAAGCCCCCCGAACACTAACCATGGGGTTTTCCGTGGTGGCACCGATTAAGGTAACGATCCCGTTTTCTACATAGGGCAGCAGGGCATCCTGTTGGGTACTGTTGAAACGATGTACCTCATCAATGAAAAGGATTGTCTGCATATTGTCGGTTAGTTTTAGCTTTTGGGCGGCCTCGACCACATTGCGGATATCCTTAACCCCGGACATTACAGCACTAAGTTCCGCAAAATGGGTTTTGGTCTCAGAGGCAATCAGTCGGGCAAGTGTAGTCTTACCACTACCCGGGGGGCCAAAGAAAATGAGTGATGGGACATAGCCACTGCGAATAGCACGCCACAAAGGAGTTCCCTCACCAATAATATCCTGATGGCCTTCTAACTCCCGCAGGGTCCTTGGGCGCATTCGCACCGCAAGGGGCGCATCCTTTGTCGCATTCATAGCATCAGGCGATAAGACCTCGGAGGTCATCCGAGGATAGAGTCGCCACACCACCCTTCGCTAAAAATTATGTACTAGGCAACACCCATGCTTTGGGACAAAAAAAGCCCCCGCTGTGCCGCTATGACTGGCTTGCTACGAACCCGCACTAGGCAGGTGGGTGCCCGCCTCCTTGCTTTCTGCTTCCCGAAAAATCCGGGCCTGCATCCACAAGAAGAGCTAAGCTCCCAATGTAATGGTGTTGGGTCAATAACACCACCAGCTTAACCGCGAACACAGCAGGGATGAAGAAATTTCTCCAAAGGGCCATGCCTGTTACCTTTAGGTCAATTAAATACTATCATAGAATCGAACTTGATGCAAGGTAGAACATCTTCCAAGATCTACGTTAGGAGGTGAGTATGCCTGCCTTTGGACCTAGGGCTTCACCTTTGGAGCAATCCTGATACCTACTTCATCAAGTTGCCCTTGATCAACGGGGGAGGGCGCCTTCGTCAATAGACAGGTTCCCTTCTGGGTTTTGGGAAAAGCGATACATTCCCGAATGGAGGAGATCCCCGCCAAAAGCATGATCCAGCGATCAAGGCCAAAGGCAAATCCACCGTGGGGCGGTACTCCAAACCGAAATGCCTCCAGGAGAAAGCCAAACTTCTCCTCTGCGGCCTCTTTTGAGATTCCTAGAAGCTTAAACATCTGCTGCTGCAGAGTGCGATCGTGAATACGAATACTCCCTCCACCTACCTCCACCCCATTTAGAACCAGGTCATAAGCAGCAGAACGAACCTTGCCAGGATCACTTTCTAGTAGGGCTACATCCTCCTGCAGGGGTGCTGTAAAGGGATGATGCACCGCCACATATCGTTCTTCACCCTCGGCATACTCAACTAAGGGGAAGTCCACCACCCACAGGTAGTAATCCGGCTTACCCTCCAGCAATCCAAGTTCCTGGGCAAGCTCTAACCGCAGCTGTCCTAGAACGTGGTTTGCCACCTGGGGCGAATCAGCAACCCAGATAAGGAGATCTCCACGTTGGGCCTCCATCCGTACTAGGATCTCTTCCAGAACACTCTCTGAGAAGAACTTAGCAATGGGGGATTTGAGCTCTTCCTCGGTATACTGAGCCCAGGCTAACCCCTTGGCTCCAAGTTCTATAGCTCGCTTGGTTAACGCATCGATGCGGCTGCGCGGGAAAGATGCACCCTCGGGTACTGCCACTCCCTTCACCATACCGCCACCATCTAGTACTTTATTAAATACCTGAAAGTCTGAACCATGAACAACATCCGACACGTTCTTAAGTTCCATGCCAAACCTTAAGTCCGGCTTGTCACTACCGAAACGATCCATGGCCTCACTATAGGTTAGCTGGGGTAACGGACTTAGCAATTCCTCTCCCGTTACTTCACGAACCACATCCTTAACTAGGCCCTCCACCATCTCGATGACGTCTTCCCTAGTCACAAAGGACATCTCCAGGTCAATTTGCGTAAACTCCGGCTGTCTATCGGCCCGAAGATCCTCATCCCGAAAACACCGTGCAATCTGAAAGTACCGCTCAAAACCAGAAACCATTAATAGCTGTTTAAATAGCTGGGGGGATTGGGGTAATGCATAAAACTCCCCCGGCTGCAGTCGACTCGGTACCAAAAAATCCCGGGCCCCTTCGGGGGTGGAACGGGTGAGCATTGGGGTCTCCACTTCCCAAAAACCTTGGGCATCCAAGTGGTTACGAACTATTTGTCCCACTCGATGACGCAGAGCAAAGACCCTTTGCAGTTCTGGTCGTCTGAGGTCTAAGTATCGGTAACGCAACCGCATGGCTTCCTCCACGTCTGCAGTCTTTTCACTTTCCACGGAGATCGGTGGGGTCTCGGCCAAACTAATAACCTCCAGCTGCTCCACAAAAACCTCGATACTGCCGCTGGCAAGCTTCGGATTCTCCATCCCGGCTAAGCGCCGTCGGACCTCGCCAGAAATATAAATCACAAACTCGCTCCGGAGTGTTTCCGCCAATCGGAAACTATCCGCGGCGCAATCGGTGGGATTAAAGACAATCTGCACCAATCCTGACCGATCTCGCAAATCTACAAAAATCACGCCCCCGTGATCCCGGCGGCGGTGCACCCAACCACACAGTGCCACCTTACGGCCCACATCTGCCTCATTTAAGTGACCGCATACATCAGTTCGCTTCCACATGTTGATTCCTCCACCTTAACTACAACCGCTTTTGTACTTCGTCAAAAAGACATGCCTCATCGACGAGGCACTCCTTACCTGTAGTCATATCCTTCAAGGTTACTTTGCCCTGTTGGTACTCACTTTCCCCGTATACAATCACAAACCTAGCCCCAAGACGGTTGGCAGATTTAAACTGTCCCTTCATCCCCCTGGTTTCATACGCCATCTCCGTGGAGATACCAAGGCGTCGCAGGCCAAAGAGAGTCTTGCAGGCCGGTGCTCTCAACTCGCCTCCGGTTACCGCAAGATACACCTGGCAAACTGGCGGAATGCTAATCTGTGTTCCGCATTTCTCCAAAACCAGAAGAACCCGTTCCATGCCAGCGGCAAATCCAACTGCGGGGGTACTAGGCCCGCCCATTTCCGCCACCAGTCCGTCGTAGCGCCCACCGCCACCCACCGCATCTTGCGATCCCAGCAGGCCGGAGCTAATCTCAAAGACTGTCCGGGTGTAGTAATCAAAACCCCGTACCAAGAAGGGGTTCACCACGTAGTCTTCCTTAAGATCATCTAGTAGAGCTAGTACTTGGGCAAAGTGCTCCTTGCACTCAGGACACAGATAGTCCTTGATTAAAGGAGCTTGCGCCAGCTCTTGCTTACATCCTTGTTCCTTGCAGTCTAACACCCTAAGGGGATTTTGTGCATAACGCCGCCTGCAATCTGGGCAGAATCCTTCTAACCGGTTGGATAAAAAGCTTAACAGCTCCTCAATATACACAGAGCGGCACTCTCTGCAACCGATTGAGTTAATCGTCAACGTACAATCGTGCAAGCCAAGGACCCGATAAAAATCCATCACCATGATGATTAGTTCCACATCCCCTAGGGGGTCTACTACACCAAGAAGTTCCGCCCCAAACTGATGGAACTGACGATAACGCCCGGTCTGGGGCCGCTCGTAGCGGAACATAGGACCAAGGTAATACAGTTTTGTCGGCTCCGGATCACCATACATCCTATGTTCTAGAAAGGAACGTACCACAGGAGCGGTGCCCTCCGGTCGCAGGGTCAGGCTACGCCCGCCCTTGTCGGTAAAGGTATACATCTCCTTTTCCACGATATCAGTACCTTCACCGATACCACGGCTGAAAAGCTCCGTATGTTCAAAGATTGGTGTACGCAGTTCCTGATACCCATAACTCCCACAGACCTGGCGAAACACCTGTTCTACCCGTTGCCACCCACTCACTTCGCCGGGAAGAATATCCTTAGTACCCCTGGGCGTTGTGATCTCTGCCATAAAACAACTACTCCCCTCACTACCACTAACGTAATAGTCCGCTGTACCTGGAACGGTACAGCGGACTAAACTGTACTTCCTTACTCTTCTACATCATTGCCTTCATCGGTATCGGAATTAACCTCATCCACGTTCTCCGGTGTCTCATCAGGGGTTGTGGTATCCCCAGTCGCATTCTGTTGTTCTTGCTGCTGCAATTGATATCTTTCTTCATACCACTTGAAGATATCCTCAAGACGCTGATTAATCACCGCAAGCTCTTCAGTCCGACCCATCTGGGCAAGCACTGCCTGCAGGTTGTAGTGCAGCATTAAGTCATACTTATTAGCATCAGACGCACTAATAAAGGCTTCGGCCGCAAGATCTTCCTCTTGTTTGGCCATGTAGTAAGAGCCAAGCACATAATAGGCTTCACTAACTTGGTAGCTGGTGCCGAGCCGCTCGATACAAGATTGGATTGTCTCGATCGCTAGATCAATCTCATCAATGCGGGCATAGGCATCGGCCAAGGATGCATAGAGTGTGATCTCATCGGGAGTCGCCTTCAACGCAGCCTTGTATTCATCAATGGCCGATTCAAACTCTCCCCTAACATATAGCACCCGGGCATTCATCTGCTTATCCTGGTAAACAATCTCCGCCTCTTTCTTGAGCTCGGTAAGCATCTGGTCCACCTTTTCGTTAGTCTTACTCTCTTTAAGGCTCTCTGCCAGACTTTCCTTAGCCTGTTCATATTCCTCACCGGAGGCTTCTTTGTGTTCTAGTACATTAATCACATGATACCCATAGAAAGTCTTTGCTATAGTATAATCGCCTACGGCTGTGGAAAATGCCGCCTCTTCAAATTCCTCGAGCATTGTTCCCCGCTTAAAAAAGCCAAGTTCTCCAGCGTTGTCCTTACTGCCCATATCGTCGGAGTATTCCTGGGCTAAGGCCGCAAAATCCTCACCGGACTTGGCTTTAGCAAGCAGTTCCTCTGCCAGGGCCTTTGCCTCGTCATCTTCCTTATCATCGGTACTGATTAGGATGTGCCGTGCATTGACTTCCTCGTAAGCTGCGGCAAGCTCCGCATCAGTAACCTCAATACTATTGCGCAGATTTCGAAGCAACTTGTCGATAGGCAAATAGGTGCGGATCTCCTCTTTGATTACGCTGTCGGAGACATCGAGTTGATCACCGTACTGGGCTTTGAGTTGACTTAGTTCGGCGTCAACCTCGGCATTGGTGACTTTAATCTTATCGGCTTTGGCCTTTTGCACTAACAGCTCCCTGGAGATCAGCCACTCCAGCTGTTCGTACCTAATATTCTCCCACCGCAGCCAGCTTACCTCACCGACAATACCCATCATACTCTGCCAGTAATTCTCATAGCCCACCGCCTGATTGAACCGTTGCGCCAACTCCTGGGCGTAGATGGGCGACCCATTAACCGTGGCCACTACCCGTCCTTGGCTCTGATTCGAACCCCCAAATCCGCTTCTTACTCCTACATAAATACCTGACGCCGCAAAACCAAGGATCACGATTACTAGGATCACCTTAGTTGCGTTACGCATTTTGGAAAAAACCATGGCCCTACCCCCGTTACGTTACTCTGTAATTTCAGTACCAGTTGCCAAATGTACAATCTTGCTTAATTGTACTGTATTGGCGCGCACCCTGTCAATTTACATGGATTCCTGGATCCCGAGCTCAAAGGCCTGTCCCACAAGGCTTTGTCCTGCTAAGCTTTAAGATCGGCAAGAATCAACCTCTCTTTCTACAATGTTCTTAATCTGCTGGTCATAGACAATCCTGATGAATCCCGTCAATAAATGGATTAGACTTCTTCTCCCTGGCAATGTCGGTCTTAGGACCATGGCCAGGACAAACAACGGTATTATCGGGCAGGCAACATAGTTTCTTCAGCGAAGCCTGCAACTCTTTAAAAGAAGAACCAGGAAAGTCATATCGACCGATGGATCCGGCAAAAAGCGTATCTCCGGAAAAGGCAGTACCATCCAAAACATATGTAACACCACCGGGGGTATGACCTGGAGTCTCAATGACTTGAATAACCGTTCCATCACTAAGGGTCAAGTCCTGATCTCCTTCGAGAATAATATCCGCTGGTACAGTAGTAAGGCCATCCTGGAAGAACAAGGAAAGGTTGGCCGCGGAATCGACGAGCATTTCTGCATCGTTCCTATGGATAACCACCTTGGCCCCGGTGTTCTTAACAAGCAGGGAGACTGCCCCGATATGATCAAAATGTCCGTGGGTAAGTAGGATATACCTCAGATCGAGATCCATCTCCCGAATTGTAGTTAGCAGTTGGGCGCCATTCCCCCCGGGATCCACAGCAAAACCACGTTTGTTATCAATCCTTACCAGATAGCAATTGGTGGCTAGAGCACCTACGGAGCAACACTTAATATCCATTACAGCATTTCCCCCTAAAAGTTGCGTCTACTATCTAACAGCAGGGTCACAGGTCCATCATTAACGGAGACCACCTGCATATTTGCACCGAACTCCCCCTTTTCCACCTCCACATCTAAGTCCTTGAGACTGCGAATGAATTCTTCGTAAAGAACCACAGCCTTCTCCGATGGAGCTGCCTGGGTATAATCAGGACGTCTGCCCCTACGGCAGTCGCCATAGAGAGTAAACTGCGATACAACTAACGCCGAATATCCGGCCTGCACTAGGGAAATATTCATCCGCCCTGTCTCATCATCGAATATCCGCAGATTGGCGGCCTTTTCTGCTAGGTAACGGTAATCCCCTTCCTCATCATCTGTAGCCACACCCAAATACATCAAGGCACCCTGTTCAATCCCGCCAACTACATCACCATCGACCAAAACCTTTGCTTCCTGAACCCTTTGCACCACTAAACGCAATGTACTAACCCTCTCTATGTTGGATGTGCCCGATACACATCAAGGACACCGGAAACTTGTTTTAGTTGCTTAATAATGCTATTCATATGCTCCACATTGCGAATATCCAGTACTAGATCGATAATTGCCTTATCCCGGTCTAGTCTCGCATTGACACCCTCTATGTTTGTCTTCTGCTCGGAGACAGTATTCATAATACTTGCAAGCAAATGCACCTGATCCACGGCCTCCACCCGAATTTCCACAGGATAGGACACCTCATCTTGATTTATCCATTCCACGTCGATCCGACGCTCCGGCTCATTCTGTAGATAGGCTACATTAGGACAGTCCTCCCGATGGATGGATACACCACGACCCCGGGTAATATACCCCACAATGGGATCCCCCGGTACGGGATTACAGCACTTGGAAAAGCGAACCAAAAGATTATCCACGCCCCGACAGCGTACCCCTTCGATCTGACGTAAGAGAGGTTCGGGCATGCGGCGCCTTTGCTTGGCTAAGTTCATCTCTTGCCGTCGATTCTCCAATTCCTGGGGCCCAATAATCCGACCTAATGCCTGACGGGCAGGTACCTTGCCAAAGCCGATAGAACACAGCAGGTCATCACCGGAGACAAACCCGTAGCGTGCTGCAGTCTGGGCCAATTTATCCGGCTTTAGAATCACGTTGGGCTCCACGCCAAATTTCTTGGCCTCCCGCTCCAACATGGATCTACCCCGCTGTACATTCTCGTCCCGTCGTTCCTCCTTAAGATAACCCCGAATCTTCGAACGGGCCTTTGAGGTCTTCACAAAATGGAGCCAATCACGGCTAGGAGAGGCATTCTTTGAGGTGAGAATCTCCACGAATTCCCCATTTTTCAAAATATAATCTAAGGGTACAATCCGACCATTAACCTTAGCGCCCGCGCACCTAAGGCCCACATCGGTGTGTACGCTAAAGGCAAAATCCACAGGAGTAGCACCCGCGGGCAGGTTTTTCACATCTCCCTTGGGCGTAAAGACAAAGACCTCATCCTCAAAGAGGTCTATCTTTAGCATCTCCATAAACTCATCGGGGTCCTTCATCTCTTTAAGCCAATCCATGACTTCCCGCAGCCAGGCCATCTTCAGTTCAAACTTAGTATCCTGGGAGCCGCCCTCTTTGTATAGCCAATGGGCCGCAATACCCCGCTCCGCCACCCAGTGCATTTGCCAGGTACGAATCTGCACCTCAAAGGCCTCACCACCCGGACCAATAACGGTGGTATGCAACGACCGATACATGTTGGCCTTGGGCATAGCAATATAGTCTTTAAAACGGCCAGGGACTGGTTTCCACATAGTGTGGACGATCCCTAAGACCCCGTAACACTCCTTAACTGAATCTACAATCACCCGCACACCCAAAAGATCATAAATCTCGTCTATGGTCTTTTGCTGACTTCTCATTTTTTGAAATATGCTGTAAACATGCTTGGTGCGCCCGCTGATCTCCGCCTTGATCTCCATCTGATCAAGTCTTTTCTTTAATTGATCCATCACAAAGAACAAATCCGCATCACGCTGGGCACGCTTGCGATTGACCTCCTCCACCAACATATGGTAGTCCTCTGGGTACAAATAGAGGAAGGCCAACTCCTCCATCTCCCACTTAATCTGCCACATACCAAGCCGGTTCGCCAGCGGACAGTATATCTCTAAAGTCTCTCGGGAGATCTTCTGCTGTCTTTCCGCGGATAATGCATCAAGGGTACGCATATTGTGCAGCCGGTCCGCCAGTTTGATGATCACCACCCGCACATCCTGGGCCATGGCTAAGAACAACTTGCGTAAAGACTCCGCCTGTTGCTCTTTTTTCGTCCGAAAAGGGATCTTGCTAAGTTTAGTCACCCCATCCACAAAAAGGGCGATTTCATCACCAAAGCGTTCCCGAATCTCGCTAACGGTGACTTCCGTATCCTCCACGACATCATGCATCAGGCCACCAGCAATAATCGTCTCCTCCATACCCAAATCAGCGAGGATCATTGCCACTTCGAATGGATGACAGAAATACGGCTCCTCCGAATCCCGATACTGACCAGCATGGACCTGTTGGGCAAAGTGATAGGCGTCACTAACTACGGAAAGATCGGCATCGGGCTCATATTCGCGTATTTTCCCAAGTAACTGCTCCAAAGACACCTACCCCACCCCCATCAGTCCACATCTAGCTTTCGTACTTAACCAACGATAAAACATCATAACCCGAGAGCTGCTTCCTACCCTCCAGATACATAAGTTCGATTAGAAAACCAAAACCGATGATATCTCCTTGAAGTCGTTCCACCAGCTTTGCGGCCGCCTTGATCGTACCCCCAGTTGCCAGCAAATCATCCACCATTAAGACCTTCGTCCCTGGGCTAATGGCATCCCGATGGATCTCCAAGGCATCGGTCCCATATTCAAGCTCATACTCAACATGTTCTGTTTCTGCGGGTAACTTGCCCGGTTTGCGAATAAGGACAAAACCAACACCCAATTCATAGGCTAAGGGAGCGCCAATGAGAAATCCCCGGGACTCAACTCCCACAACAATCTCCGGGCGTTTAGGCCGATAATAGTCCGCCATTGTCTGAATGGAATACCTAAAGGCCTGTCCATCCTTAAGGACTGTAGTAATGTCCTTAAAGCTAATGCCCTCCTTGGGAAAGTCTGTAATTTCCCTGACCATTGACTTTAGTTCCACCGAGTACCCTCCTAGATGCACCAATCTCTGTTGTGTTTAGATCCTCTATGATCTTTGTGACCGGTTGGGTCGTCAAATACCGATAAAACCGGCTAAAAGTCCCTACAAGGAATTTATTATCATTATATCGAATTGACGTTTCTAAGTCTAGCTTACGGCCTGGATGGGATACAGATAATCGGCCATCATCTGTATCCACCAACAAGCCAAGTTCGCCAAAGATGTCCAAGACTACCGTTGCTACCAAGTTCCCTAAGCATTCACTAAGCTCCTCAAAGGGTTTTATAAGCCTTTTCATATCCCCCGTTACAAACGCGGTGAAGTCTTGGCGACTAAGGGGTTCTTTCTGCAGTCTAAGATAAGCACTCCCTAGCATCCTGCGGTTAGGGCAGATTACCCTAAGTAGAGTCTTGGTTTTTGCTGCTTGGTCCCGATCCACAAGTAAGTGGACCTCAGGGGCATCACTAAACCCAGCCAGTAATCTGCCTAGCCGGTCATAGCCTGGGGGCATGCCCCACACCGCCAAGCAGGAACATCCGATGCCTGCAAGGGTTTCCTCCTCAAGGCTACATCCATAGAAAAGCTGGGCTGTTCCGTGCATATGTTCTAGAGAAACAACTCCACCATCATCACCCAGGGATCTGGTTGCTTTTGGCGTGAAACCCGCCTGCTTCCAGTCCTCCACTTCATCTTTGGTGCAAGGAGCAACCCCGATGTAGACACTTACCTGTTCTTCTCTCTGCAGCAACTCAGCGACATACATAGGTTTGCTTAAGACTTTTCGGCCATCGTACACCCTGCTGCGATGGACATACGCCGCAGGCTGTATCGAACAACCAATATCCACCAGCTGGCCCTGCAGCATAATCTCGCCCTGCCATTGGTTCTTGCCAATCCGAAAGGCGAGATCCACCTGTTCGCCTAAGACATCCTGCCGGTCCCCCATGCGAAAGCCAATGACAGGTAACTGGGCCTCCTGTTGGCCCACACAGAGTTTTAGATGATCCTTGTTAGCTCCAACACGCCGACTGTCTACCACCCGCACTGCCCGGCATCCGAAGACGGGCTTTGGATTACCAGGGCCAAAGGGCTCAAGGGTACCCAATTGATCCACAAGGTCTAGACTTAACCCCCCAATATCCACCAATGCATCCACCTTAAGTTTCGGTACAATATCCCCCGGGCTTAGCCTGGCATTGGCATAGGAGATGAAGCTTTGGGCAAATTGGTCAATCCGTTCCTCTAAGACAGCAACCCCAGCGGCCATTTTGTGTCCTCCGTACCCTTCTAAGGCGTCGCTACACTCCCCCAAAGCTTCGTAAAGGTCAAATCCTTCAATACTGCGGCCAGAGCCCTTTCCAAGTTCATCATCAAGTCCAATCAGAATCGTCGGACGATGGTACCGATCCACAAGCCTTGAAGCGGCAATACCCACAATCCCCGAAGACCAGTTGGGACTGGCCAAGACCAAAGCCCGATTCCGTAGCAAGTTCTGGGCATGTACCATTTCTTCCGCTTCTTGGACAATACGTGACTCATCCTGTTGTCGTTGACGGTTGGTAGCATCTAGTGTCTGGGCAAGTTCCAAAGCCTCCTTCGGATCCTGGGATAACAACAAATCCAAAGCGACTTGGGCATGATCCATCCTGCCTGCAGCATTGAGACGGGGGGCCAACATAAACCCCACATGGTATGCTTCGATCTCTTGTTCCTGCAAATCGGCAACTTCAAGTAGGGCCCGCAAACCAATCCTTTGTGTGGCACCAATCCGGGGCAGGCCGAACCTTGTAAAAACCCGGTTCTCATCAAGCAAGGGGACCACATCGGCCACGGTACCCAAGGCCACTAGATCTAAATAGTCTACACTTGGGAATTGATCCTCCCGCCGTTTTTCCCATAGGGCTTGGGCCAATTTGTATGCAACGCCAACACCGGCCAAATCCTGAAAAGGATAGGTGCTATCCACTCTTTTGGGGTTAACCACCGCCACCGCCCTAGGGGTACTCTCCCCCATCTCGTGGTGGTCTGTGATCACCAGATCAATTCCTTCTGCCTTGGCGACCTCCGCCTCGATGATAGCGGAAGCACCACAGTCCACGGTAATAATTACTTTGGTACCCCGGCTACTTAACTCCCGGATCGCCTCCTCATGAAGGCCATACCCTTCGGTCAAGCGGTGGGGTATATAAAAATCCACATCACCGCCGAGCTTGCGCAAGACCTCAATTAATAACGCCGTCGCGGTCAACCCGTCCACATCGTAGTCTCCATAGACCACGATGGGCTCTTGCCGATCAATGGCTTGCGAAACCCTTGCTACGGCTTGGGAAATATCCGGTAGCCCCCTGTAATCATGACAGTTTGCCAAGCTAGGCTGCAAAAACTCCAATGCCCTCGCCGGATCAACAAAACCCCGGCCCACCAAGATCTGGGCCAAGACCGGGGAAATATCCAACTGAGCAGCCAAATGCTGGCTTTGTTCTAGATCAATATCCTGTACAACCCATTTCATCAAGATACCATCGTTGGGCCGTCTACGGCCTAACGATGCCACCATCCCTTCCCGAAATAACATAGGACTTGGATCCACCCCTATGTTTTCTAGATAGCAAACATGTTAAAGTTTTCCTGTGCGAAGAATAGATACAAGTAGCCACAACCCGATAAAGCCGGCAAGCAAGTATCCGGCCAAGCCCAAGATGGGATAACCCAAAAGCCGTGGACCCTTGTCAAAAAGAAGTACTAGGGAGGACCCAATAATCAAGGCGGAGACAATCAATCCAAAGGTCAGTCGGTTACTAATAATATCCAGCCGGTGAATGAATCCTTCCAGCCCCTCGTGGTAAAAATGAATCCCCAGATCGTTTTTGTTTAGCTTCTCCAGCAACTGCTCCGAGGAGAGGATAATTCCCGGGGCTGCCTGGGTCAAGCTAATCATTCTCTCCCAGGACCGTTTACCAAGACGAATGGGATCAAAGCGAAGCCGGAGCATCTCCTTACTCATTGACTCCAGTATCTTGAGGACATTTGTATTTGGATCAAGTTGTCGGGCCAAACCTTCAACTGTGACAACGGTCTTCACTAAGAGGGAGAAATCCGCGGGTACCCGTAGATGATGCTTCTTGACTAGATCCAGACTTCTGAGGAAGACATCTCCAACACTTAATTCTTTCAAGGGGACACCATAGTACCGATTGACTAGCAAAAACACATCGCGCTGTAGGGGAGCAAGATCAACACCTTTCGGCAGAATACCCATTTTGCCGAAGTTCGCCACTACCTTTTTAGGATCATTCTCTTTCACACCGAAGAAGATACCCACTAGACTATCTAGGGTATCATCGTCTAGATAGCCCATCATGCCAAAATCAATAAGGGATAATACCCCTTCATCGTTCACAAACAAATTACCCGGATGGGGGTCACCATGGAAAAAGCCATGAAGGAAAACCTGCTCGAAAAACACCTCAATCAGATTCTCTGCAGTTTGCTTCAAGTCGATTCCCCGGGCCTTAAGCTCATCAATCCTGTCGATCTTCGTCCCATAGACGCGGTCCATGGTTAGGACCCGGGAGGTGGTAAGCTCCCAATACACCTTCGGAATGCTCACCCGAGGATTTTGGGCAACATCCCGACCCATGCGCTCCATTTGGGTCCCTTCATAGGTATAGTCCAGTTCATCAAGCAAGACCACAGCGAACTCATCAACAATCTCCACAGGGCTAAACCCCGGAGGCTGGAACCTCTCCTGATAAATCTCCGCCAACCCTCGCATAATCTCCAGATCAGTACGCATCACCCCTTCGATACCAGGGCGCTGCACCTTCACCACCACATCGGAACCATCAAACAGCTTTGCCCCATGAACCTGTCCCAACGATGCGGAAGCCAAGGGCGTAGTATCAAAGGAGGCAAACCGTTCTAGCACAGGCCCCCCTAGCTCCTGGACCAAGACCCTTTCCATCTCTTCAAAGGCGACAGGCTCCACATTATCCTGGAGTTTCTCTAGTTCCTGAATCATTTGTCTTGAGACTAAATCAGGACGGGTACTTAGTACTTGCCCAAACTTAACAAAGGTAGGCCCTAGGGATTCTAGCACCAGACGAACTCGAAAAGCTAAAGAGGAAGGATCCGGCTGTGGATCCGCATGGACCAAACCCCTCTTGGACCAAGGTAAGAAACGCCTAAGCCCTAGCTGCTCAATGAGATAGCCGAATCCTTGGCGGAGCAGAATCTCAGCAATCTGACGATAGCGCCTAAAGTGTTTGTATGTACGCTGCAAACCCATCCTGCCTCACCCTATCTTCTAGGACGGGTTTTCTTTCTCCAAAGCCAAAACCCGCTCCTTAAGCTGTGCTAGTTCCAGTTCGAGTTCCTTAAGCTCATCCTTGCGCACAAAGCCTAACTCAGACATGATCCCACCGAGCTTCTCCCAAGCCTTAGCGCTGAGTTCCTGTCCTTCTTGTGTAAACCGCGCCTGGGCCGCTTCCACCAGTTTTTGCCCCTCATCCACACTCATGCGCCCTTGTTTAACGAAGTCATTCACTACTTCTTCTAGTTTCTCCATGGACAACGCAGCAAGACCTAAACTAGTCAGTAAAAAGCGGTCGAATAGACTAGCCATATAGCTCCCCCTCTTTGTGATATATCAAGGGGATGGTCAGCGACCATCCCCCAATCTAGAGCAGACTAATTGGCTTTAGCAACAGATTTCCCTGTAGAAGCATCCTTCCTCTGCCGTAGCGTAAGCCACAATGGGCTTGCGATAAACAATGAGGAGAAGGTGCCCACCAGAACTCCTAGGATTAGGGCGAAGACGAAATCACGAATGGAACTGCCTCCTAGGAAAAACAAGGACACAAGCACCAGCAGAGTCGTCAGACTCGTATTAATCGTCCGGGATAGGCTTTGGGAAATAGAAGTCTCCACCAGCTCTCCTACATCAGCCTTTGGGCTAAAGCGCCTGTTCTCCCTGATCCGGTCGAAGGTCACAATCGTATCATTAATGGAGTATCCCACAATGGTCAAAATTGCGGCGACGAAATTGCTGTTGATCTCCATGCCTAACAGGGAAAACACTCCACAGGTAATCAACACATCATGCAATAGTGCCAACACAGCGGCCACCCCGAAGGTGAACTCGAAGCGAAAGCCAATATAGATTAAGATCATCAATGCCGCTAAGGTCAAAGACCACAGGGCCTTGTTGATCAATTCCTCACCAATAATCGGGCCCACAACCTCTGTCCGTCGGATTTCAACCTCGCCATAGACTTCCTTTAGCAAAGCGTCGATCTGATCGATCTCGTCGTTTTCTAAGTGTCTAGTGCGGATGATGGCATTTTGACCCTGTCCTGCCATTTGGATCGTTGGCTTACCCAAATCAATGTTTTCAAGCTTCGCTAAATGACCAAGGAGCTCCTCCCCGTTGGTTACTACGGGTAAGCGCCGTTCGATGAGGGTCCCCCCGGTGAAGTCGATGCCTAGGTTCAAACCCTTTGTGCTTAGCAGTACTACACTAAGCAAGGCAAATACCAATGCAATACCCAGCCAAAGGTTCTTTCTTTTTGCGATATTCATCGACTAACCCCCCTTGCGCCAAAATACCGGGCAAATTTGTCCGGATCCCGATCCACCACTATGCTAATTAACAGCCTAGTAACGACAATGGCCGTAAACATACTGGTAAGAATACCGATACCAAGTATTACCGCAAAGCCACGAATCGGTCCACTGCCTAGCGCAAACAAGACGACAGCAACAATAAGGGTGGTAATGTTCGAATCGGCAATCGCCGGAAGCGCCCGATCAAATCCAGCATCAACGGCGGCTCTCAGTCGCTTGCCCGCTTTCATTTCATCTTTGATGCGTTCAAAGATAATCACATTAGCATCAACCGCCATCCCAATGGAAAGGATGAAACCGGCAATACCAGGTAAGGTCAAGGTTGCCCGTACCGCGGTCATGATCCCCAATACTAATACAACATAGATACAAAGGGCCACATCGGCCAAAGCTCCAGGGAGTCTGTAGTAAAAGAACATATATAGTAATACCAGAATAACACCAATAATGCCTGCCTTTAAGCTAGCATCAATGGATTCCTGTCCCAAGCTTGGACCCACGTTTCTCACTTCCATGACCTTAAGGGGCACGGGCAGTGCTCCAGCCCGGAGTTGCAGGGCCAACTCCTTGGCGCTTTCAATAGTGAAGTTCCCGGTAATAATGGCATCTCCATCGGGAATCACACTCTCCACTTTGGGACTACTAATGACCTCGCCATCGAGGATGATGGGAAGCTGAAACCCAATGAACTTGGCGGTAACTTCGGCAAACTTGCGCGCACCTTCCTTGGTAAAGGAGATGGCTACGGCTGGCTTGCCAAAACGGTCAAAGCTCTGCCGGGCATCTTTCAAATCAGCACCGGTTAAGACCGTATTCCCGTAGGAATCACAGATCTCAAGTTGGGCTGGTTTTCCAATCACCCTTAGGGCCTCCTGATGATCATGGACCCCTGGAAGTTCAATAATTACCCGGTCATTCCCCTCTGGTTGAATCACCGGTTCTGTAACACCTAAGGCATTAATTCGTCGGTCAATTACGGTCACCACTCGCTGCATCAAATCTGAGGTGACTTCCACATCGTCACTCGATTGAGCCTTCATGACCACGTGGACTCCGCCCTGTAAGTCTAAACCAAACTGCAGTGGAAGACGATATAGTAATAGGCCGGCTGTGATCAATAAAACAAGGACCAACGCAAGTCTTATTCGGTTTCCCTTGTGCATTTTCTGCTTCCTCCTAGCCAGTGTGCTTACCAAGCCCAAATTCCTAGTTTGTCCTGCTTTATATATACGCACATTATAAATCTATACACTAAGCCTTGTCAATTTAGCCACCGTGGCTTCACAATAGACAAGCACCGTTGATCTCCAGCTTAAACTGACAATCTAAAAGCTCTGCAGCCCTGCGGCACATGATCATACGGGATAGGAAGATCTCGAAGTATTCCATCACAGGGCAAATCTCCCTTTGGATACTCAACTCAAGGGAAATAGTGCGCTTTTGCTTATCAACATTAACGAAGGACCGGACAGCTGCAAAGCTAACCCGGTCATGAATATCAAACGTTGCCTGGTCCCGATTACGCACCCGAGTACGGTGCACATCACTCTTGTCTGCTAAGATCAAAGCAGCAGACACCGGCGTCACCGCGCTACCCACATCCTCTTCGTGGTTGCCCACGGCAGAGATAATAATCGCCAATTCCTCATCGGACATGTTTTCCGCCTTTAGAATCGGATATAGCAAACAAGCTCCAAATCCACCGTGATTTAGCCGACTGACTAAGTTGCCAATATCATGGCAGTATCCTGCGATCTCCGCCAGTTCTACTTGCCGCTTAGGGTAATCCAGTCTATCTAGGATATTCCCGGCAATCTGGGCCACTAGGTTAGCATGACGAAAACCATGCTCCGTAAAACCAAGTACAGCTAGGTTCTGGTCAGCTTGGCTTAGGAAGGCACTGATCGTTTGATTTTCCTTCACTGTTTTTAAGGTTATGCGCAATTTCCATCTCCTATCCTTGGCAGACAGATCTTACTTGACCCGGCCCACTCCACCTTTGGTAATCTTAATTTCCACTTTGTCTGCCACCTGCAGTACTACATCATCTTCGTCAATCTTGACGATCTCACCATGGATGCCACCGACAGTGATGACCTTATCGCCTTTCTTCAACCCATCAATCATCTCTTGCCTTTGCTTCTGCTGTTTTTGCTGGGGTCGAATCAACATAATGTAGAAAAGTCCTAGCATCAGCGCAAAGAAAAGCAGGCTTCCCCAAAGCCCTCCGCCCACCGGTGTTTGTGTTGTTTCTGCAGCTAAGAATACCATCAAATTGCAGTCCCCCTCGTTTTGTCTTTCCTGCTTCTTTATTGTTATACTCATCTAGCTTAATCGTAAAAACCCTTATTAAGCTAAAGACCATCGCTCCTTAAACTCCCGATAAAATCTAGGGAACTCCCCCTGCATAAGGCTCTCTCTTATTCTTGCCATTAACTGTCCTAGGAAATACAGGTTATGGTACGTAGTCAGACGAATACCCAAAACCTCATTAGTTTTGAGTAAATGCCGGACATACGCCCGGGAAAAATTGCGACACGCCCAACAACCACATTCCGGATCCATCGGAGCAGGATCCGCTTGGTACTCTGCATTCCGAATGACAAGTTTCCCCTCCGGCATAAAAATCGTACCATGTCTTCCTAGGCGAGTAGGCAATACACAATCGAACATGTCGATCCCCCGGGCCACCCCTTCCACTAGATCATCGGGTGAGCCCACGCCCATCAGATAACGGGGCCGTTCCTCCGGTAGCATGGGCACGGTCACATCAAGCATTTCGTGCATAACCCCCTTAGGTTCACCTACGCTTAGCCCGCCAATGGCATAGCCGGGAAAGTCCAAATCAACAATCTGCTTGGCGCTTTCCTGACGCAGCTGGGCATAGGTGCTGCCTTGCACAATTCCAAAAAGCAGCTGGTCCTCCCGGGTTTTTGCATTTTTGCACCGTTTTGCCCAACGGGTCGTTCGCTCTAGGGCCTCCTTGGCATAATCCTCATCAATAGGGTACGGCGCGCATTCATCAAAGGCCATGCAAATATCCGCCCCCAGGTTCTGTTGGATGGCTATGGATTGCTCGGAACCGATAAAATGCTTACTCCCATCAAGATGGGATCTAAAGGTAACACCCTCATCTTCGATTTTGCGCAATTTGCTCAGGCTAAACACCTGGAAACCACCGCTATCGGTAAGTATACTCCTCGGCCAACTCATGAACCGATGTAACCCGCCTAAGCGCGCGATTAGTTCATCACCAGGCCGTAGGTACAAATGATACGTGTTAGCCAAGATAATCTGAAAGCCCAAGGTTTGTAGTTCCTCGGGGGATACAGTCTTAACCGTAGCCTGAGTCCCCACAGGCATAAACACTGGGGTTTCAATCTGACTGTGCGCCGTGGTCAATACACCAAGACGAGCCCTGGTTTGACTGCATGTACCCAATAACTGAAAACTCAAGAACGCTCTCCCCCGTTTAGATAATCAGCATCCCATCGCCGTAGCTGTAAAATGCATATTTCTCATCAACAGCCAGTTGGTATGCATCTAGCATAAACTTGGTTCCGCCAAAAGCACAGACTAGCATCAGCAACGTCGAACAGGGCAAATGGAAGTTTGTGATCAACCCATCGATTACCTTAAACTCATACCCAGGGTAAATAAAAATGTCCGTCCAGCCCGATGCCTGACAAACCTTACCATGGGTTTGGCTAACGGCCTCTAGGGTGCGTGCCACAGTTGTCCCCACAGCAATCACCCGGCCACCTTGCCCTTTCGTCTTGTTAATTAGGCTAGCACAATCCTTACTTATCTCGAAAAACTCTGCGTGCATCTTATGATCTTCAATCTTCTCCGTTTGCACCGGACGGAAGGTACCTAGGCCAATATGCAGGGTCAATGCGGTAATACCAACTCCTTTAGCCTCAATCCGGCGAAGAAGTTCTTTGGTGAAATGCAAGCCTGCGGTCGGCGCCGCCGCGGAGCCTAGTTCCTTAGCATAGACCGTCTGATATCTTTCCCGATCCATGGCAAAGGGATCCCGGGTAATATAGGGCGGAAGGGGCACCTGTCCCACCTTAGCGAAAGCATCCATTAAGGGCTCACAACTTTCAAACTCCACAATCCCCTTACCCTCATCCTCTTTGGCCACAACTGTGCCCATCAATTCCCCTTGGCCAAAAATAAGTCGTTCCCCGAGTTTAACCCGTTTGGCCCGCTTCATCAAAACCTGCCAAGTCTGTCCTTCAACAGGTGAGAGGAGTAACAACTCCACGCGACCCAGGGTATCGGGTCTTCTGCCGAGAAGACGTGCTGGTAAGACTTTGGAGTCGTTTAGGACCAGCAGATCCCCCGCCTGCAAGAAATCAGGTAGATTCGCGAAGGTACTGTGGATGAGCCCCTCCCCCCAGCGTTTGGCGACCATTAATTTTGCTGCATCCCGTCTCTTTGCAGGGGCTTGGGCAATTAGCTCTTTCGGCAGTTCGTAATAAAATTCCTCTGTTCTCATGTTTATCTATAGCCCAATCTTCTCAGTTCATCTTCGTTCTTACGCCAGTTCTTCTTTACCTTGACCCACAACTGTAGGTTGACCTGACTCCCTAAAAGGGCCTCGATATCTAGCCGGGCTGCCTGCCCAATACTTTTGAGCATGCGGCCCCCTTTCCCAATGATAATCCCCTTTTGGGAATCCCGCTCCACGATAATCGTGGCACGAATATCGATCAGTTCCCGCTGCTCTCGCTGCCGGAAATCCTCAATAATCACTGCCACCGCGTGGGGTACTTCCTCCTCGGTAGACCGTAGCACCTTTTCCCTGATGAACTCCGCAACGATAAACTGCTCTGGGTGGGCGCTAACCCAGTCATCGGGGTAGTATTTTGGTCCCAGGGGTAGTTTACTGATCAAGAGAGCAAGAAACTCCTCTACTCCCTGGCCTGTCAACGCCGACACCAACATCAAGGACGAAAACTTGAGGTTCTGAAGCCGCTTTCTTTGGGCCTCTGCCATTGCATCGGCCTTATTGGCCACCACAACCAGTTCAGGACCCTTTCCCGAAAGCTCCCTTAATTCATCGTAGATCCTCTCATCCTCGGAGGTAAAACCGGCGGAACCATCAAAGACAAAGACAACAACGTCCACTTCGGATACGGCCGTTCTTGCCTGTCGAACCATGTATTGCCCCAGTTTATGCTTTGGTACATGCAGCCCTGGAGTATCAATAAAGACTACTTGGGCATCTTCCCGGGTTAGGACGCCTTGTACTTGGTTGCGAGTGGTCTGAGGTTTCTCGGAGACAATGGCAACCTTCGACCCGATCACATAGTTCACCAAGGTTGACTTACCCACATTAGGACGACCAACAACGGCCACAAATCCGCTCCTAACTTCCATCTTGTTCCCCCATTTGGGCTAGTCTAGGCTTCCTTGACCATCTCCATCCAGTCCTCACCTGGTCCGTAAACATCGACTAGCAATTCCCCTTCCTCGAATCCAAAACTCCTGTATAAATGAATCGCCCGGTCATTCTTTGGCGCTACGGTAAGAATGACCCGGGTGAATCCATCTTCCTTCACCCTGGAAAGGGCTTCATCTAAAAAAAACCTGCCAAATCCCCGGTTTTGGTACTTAGGGTCAACGGAGATTCCCGCAAGGTAACAGGTATCAGGTTCCTTCCAACAGGACATAAACTCCATTACACCAATGATCTCATCGGCATATTCCAAACAAAAGACCCGTCCATAACGGGCATGAGGGGCTAACATCCACTGATTCATGCCCCCTTCTCCAAAGGCAATACGCTCTAATTGGGTCAAACGGGCCATTAATTCAAGATCAAATTCCTCTAGTTGATACACCTTCGGCTTCACTCTTAGTCCTCCAAACCAAGCTTTCTCCACAAAAGCTAGAACTTTGCAGGCAAGATCCGGCAGCCGCTCCACCACATACCCTTATTGTAGTCTTCTGACTAGGAAGCCTGCTGTCCCTTACCAAGGATCAGTCCTTTAAGGGGCAGATCTAGCCTAGCAATGTACCATGATACCACAATAACTCAGTCCTCGTCCACCTCTAACACCATCAACAGCCGATCCTCACCGGGTCCATACTCTTCTTTGAGAAAACCAGCTTCTCTAAACCCCAAATCAGTGTAGATCTCAATGGCTTGTTTGTTGTCCAAGGCAACCGTTAACAGAACCTGTCTGAATCCATCCCGCCGTATCTGTCCTAGAGCCTCCTGCAAAAAGAACTTGCCATAGCCGTTAAACCGATGGTCGGGCTCGACAGTAATACCCACTAAGTAGCAGACTTGCCCCTCCCACAGACGCATAAACTGCAGCACACCAATGATCTCACCGGCATACTCAAGACAGAACACCTTGCCGTACCGCACCAGGGGTGCGAGCTGCCACTGATTCATGCCACCTTCACCAAAGGCAGTTTTCTCAAGGAAGGTCAAACGATCCATGATCTTCTTGTTAAACTTATCTAGACGATAAACCGCAAGCGACACTTTAAACTCCCTTTTCTAGAACGAAAGCCTCAGGCAGCAACTCGGCGATTGGTGTAACTTCATAGTTCCCCTTGGAATCGGCCATGATCACAATAATATCCTTCCCAAATTCAAAGAGCACCTGTCGGCAAGCACCACAGGGACGACATAGTTCATCGCCCACAATGGCAATAGCCTTGAAGTTCTGAAACCCCGCGGTGACCGCCGTACCGATCGCCACCCGTTCAGCACACATAGTTAGGCCATAGGAGACATTCTCCACATTACAGCCTGTGAAAACCTCACCTTCTTCAGTCAGCACACAGGCTCCCACCGCATAGTGGGAATAGGGCGCGTAGGAGAACTGGCGCACCTGTTGGGCCTTATCGATTAGTCTACCATATTCTTTTTCCATCTGATTCATATAATCACCTCGATCACATGGCGTTCTTGAGAATCTGTGCTAGATCCTGTGGGGTTACGGCTCTGGGATTTGCTTTCGTCGAGCCGGAATTGACCCCAAGCTCCGCTAAGTCCTGGCAATCTGCTTCATCCAGGCCTAGCATACCCAGTCCTGCAGGAAAGTCCAATTCAACGAGAAGGTTTCGTACATAGGCGATGGCTCCCCAGGCTAGTTCTTCAACGTCTTGGCCCTCCCCGCCCCAACTACGAAAGATCCGAGCATATTCCCTTTTGGCCACAGGAAGATTATACTCCATTACCCAAGGCAACAAAAGGGCACACACCACCCCATGATTAAGACCGTAGCGTTGCCCCAGCGGATGGGCCAAGCCATGAACAGCACCAAGACGGGCATTGGCTAGGGCGATTCCAGCAAGAAGACTACCTTGGGTCATATATCCCCTGGAACACCTATCTTTTCCATTGCGGTACGCAGCCACTATGTTTTGACCGATCACCTGGGCGCTGTATAGAGCATAGGGTCGGGTCAAAGGATTAGCATACCGGGAAGTGGCGGCTTCAATGGCCTGGGTAAGGGCATCCATTCCGGTAAAAGCGGTAACCTTTGGCGGCATACTGTAGGTCAGCTCCGGATCCACAATGGCCACATCGGGCATCCAACCATCCCGGCGGATACTCTGTTTTATCTTTTTCTCCCGGTCAATCAGTACTGCATTATTGGTCGCTTCGGACCCGGTACCCGCAGTGGTAGGCATCGCAATCCACCTTAAGCTCCTTTTGGGTATAGGTTCGCCGTAGAAATACGATGAAATATCTAAGGGAGCCGCGTACAGGCCACTGGCAGCTTTACCCACATCTAACACACTTCCCCCACCAAGGGCAATCAAGACATCGGGGCGCACCTCTTCGAGAAAACGTAATAGCCTTCTTACGTTATCCAAATCAGGCTCTTGGGGAATGCCACTGTATAGGCTCAGCCGGATTCCACTGTCATCTAGGGAATTACGGACGCATTCCAGAGCCCCACTTTTGGACGCGGAGCCACATCCGGCAATCACCACAGCTGTGGGACCAAATTCCCCGGCGACCTGGCCGATCCTAGATACTGAACCCTCACCATAAATAATCTTTGTCGGTATCATGAAAGTAGAAATCTGCGACAAAAAAGTCACCTCCACCAGCAATTGCTAGCAGGAAAAACACCTTTACCGGCGAAGTTAGTACAGGTACATTTTACTAAGTCACGCTCGGAGGTAATGCCCAGTTGAAACAGTCAATGCCGTTTCTCCTAGTATTCTGCGCGTTCCTTGGTATCTTACTCCTGCCAAGGGCAGACACCTCTTCCCCGGCCGAGAATTGCCAATTCTATACCGTGGACAGGATTGAGGCGGATCTCGCCCTACTGTTGTGGGCAGAGGATGAAACTAAACACCTAGTTATCTCTACAGACCAAATCCCCGGCGTCTATGAAGGGGCCGTAGTTGAGCTCAGCTTCAAACTAAGACCAGACATTGAGGGGCAACGCCGCCGCAAAGCCTCTGAGTTACTTAGAGGTCTGCTTACTTTTTAGTTTTTCTAGTAGATCTGCAACATGGTTTTGCCGCCGGACTTCCTCCTCCCGGTCAAACTCAAAGGTCACCTTCAAAACGTGACCTTCTCTGGCACCCGGGGGCAATAGTACTGTGGGTATGGGGATATTGTAAGTCCGCCCCCCTTTTTCCACAAGAAGATGTGCAATATCATCACTAATCTGGTCAATCACCGCTGTAAAGGTGCCCAAAACTCAGTCACCTCCGGTGGTAATCAAGTTCTCTAACTTCTCATAGGTCTTTTGACCAATCCCCTTTATCTTGGTCAGCTCCTCTTTGCTTGTAAAGGGCTGTCCTTGACGGTGCTCCATGATGCGGTCCGCTAAGGTAGGGCCGATCCCTGGCAATAACATCAATTGTTCCTTTGGTGCAGTGTTAATATTGATCAAAGACCTTGCCAGATCCTGTTCCGCCAGCACTTGGTAGCTCTGTCCATCGGTCCTCACCACAATATGTCCAGATTCATCATTGCGATAGATGCGCACCTGCAAGGCTGCAAGGCGCTGTAGGGTTTCCTGGTGTGGATGCCCGTAGGAGTTGCCTGCGCCCGATTGGATCACAGCAATATCGGGCAAGACAGAGGCTAGGAAATCCCCATGGCTGGAATACCGGGATCCATGGTGACCCACCTTTAGCACCGTGGCCTTAACCGGCATATCCTTCCCAATCATGTCTAGTTCCGCCCCATGCCCCGCATCACCAGTAAACAAGAAGGAAACGTCCCCGTACCGTAGATAGAGCACTAGGGAGTTTTCGTTTAAATCATCAAACATAGACTCTTCTGGGGGTGAGAGCACAAGCAGTTCATCCACCCCCGCAAGGTCCAATCGATCGCCTTGACGGGGTGTCTGAAAGGGGATGTTCAATCGATCGATGAGTTCTAGAAAGGATATGTACGTACTGCTTGTATGGATCTGACCACAGGCGGCGACCTCACCCACCTCAAACTCCTCTAAAACGGGAATCAGTCCCCCAACGTGATCGTAATGGGGATGCGTCGCCACCAAAAGATCAATCCCCGTGATGTCCAGCTGCCGTAAATAAGGGACTAGAACGTTCTTGCCCCCAGGGGTCTCTCCTCCATCGATCAGCATCACAGCCCCAGTATCAGTCATGATCACAATGGCATCACCTTGGCCCACATTGACGAAATGGACCTCCAAGGCAAGTAAAGGCATAGTAGTAATACAGAGGACTAAAAGGCACACCATTAGTAGTCGCTTTAAGCTTTGCACAAGACACCCTCCCCGGCTATAGCCCTAAGAGACAAGGGAAGCTATGCCGACTAAAAATGTGACAATCGCGGTACCTAACATAGAACCGATGATAACTTCAAGGATAGTATGTATACCAGCCTCGACTCGACTTTGAATCACTAACAAGGCAAGAACAAAGGCAATGAAGACCACGTGGGACTGTGTGGAGAAAAAGAAGATTAAGGTGGCTAGGGCAAAGGATACAGCGGCATGGAAGCTAGGCATTCCTCCTTGAAGGGCCATCTTGCCCCCCATGGCTTTGATGGCAATCACCACAAAGGCAACCACCAAGATAGAGCTAGCCGTCAGGAAGAAGGGGTTTGACAACAAGAGGCCTCGCCACCTGATCTGTAACGGTGCAAGGCGAGGCGCAAACAAGAAAAAACCAATCACCACCGCGGCCAGGGATGTAAACAACACTGCTCCGGCTGCAATTTCCTTAGACTTAGCCGCCAAGGCATGGTAAGTAGGGCTAATGATATCTACCATCCGTTCAATAGCTGTATTGAACAGCTCAGCGGTAATAACTAGGGCAACAACAAGGGTTAGGATCGCCATTTCTACCGCGTTTAGCCCTAACAGCAAACCAATTCCTACCACGATCAAGGCTGCGCAAAAATGAATGCGCATATTTCGTTCACTGCGCAATGCCTCTGCAATACCCCGTAGGGCATCCTCAAAGCTTTCCAGTACACTACGGTGCTTAGAGTCCTTCATTTTCACCACACCTCGCACCAATACCTACCTTCTTTAGGACTTCCTCTTCTAGAGAGCGCATTCTCTGCCTTTGCTCCTCATTCTGGTGATCATAACCAGATAGATGCAAACACCCATGGGCGGTCAGAAAGCAGAGTTCTCTCAATAGAGAATGACCATATTCCTCTGCTTGTTGAACTGCCAGGGGATAGCAGATCACAATATCTCCAAGGGGACGCTCCTGCGGTTCCAGAAAAAGAAGCTCCTCCTGTTCAACGGGAAAGGACAAGACGTCCGTAGGACCTACCTTTCCCCGGTAGGTCTCATTTAAGAGCGCCGACTGTTCACTTTCTACAAAGACAATGTTAACCTCTCCTGCAGTCTGTCGACACAGGGTAAAGGCTACACCAGCAACCAAGCGGATCTTCTCCTTCGTCATCTCATCCACAGTCACATTGGCCAGATTATCAAATACGGTGACTTCTACCATTAGTTCTTCGCCTTCTTCTGTAATTCCTCAACTACGGTCTCGGGATACTGCACCCGACTATGATAAATCCCAGATAGTACTCTACTGAAGGCTTGGGCAATGGTATCTAGGTCCTTAAGGGTTAGATCGCTTTCATCGAGTTGTCCGGAGTTAAGCTTGTCTTTAATGATCTTCCTGGCCAAACCATCAATCCGGCCTGCAGTAGGTTTGGATAGGGACCGTACCGCCGCCTCCACCGAATCGGCCAACATAACAATCGCCGTCTCCTTAGTCTGAGGTTTTGGTCCGGGATAGCGAAAATCGCTTTCCTCTACTTCACCGTCTCTGCTATTTTCCAAGGCCCGGTGGTAGAAAAACTTCACCAGATCAGTTCCATGGTGCTGTTGGGTAAAATCGATAATAACTTGGGGCAATTTGTATTGCTTGGCCAACTCCGCCCCATCCTTAGTATGGGATACGATAATCAGAGTACTGAGGCTCGGAGCAATCTTATCATGAGGGTTTTCAGGAATAAACTGATTCTCCCCGAAAAAGTATGGTCGCTTTAGCTTGCCAATATCATGGTAATGGGCCCCAACTCTAGCAAGGATAGAATTACCATCAATCGCATCCGCGGCAGACTCGGCCAGATTACCAACAATAATGCTGTGATGATAGGTGCCCGGCGCTTCGATCAACAGTCTGCGAAGTAACGGTTGGTTTGGATTAGATAGTTCCAGTAGGCGAATAGAGGAGGTAATCCCAAACAGGGTCTCCAGATAAGGGAGCACACCAATGGCTAGCACACCAGAAAGCAAGCCATTGACAAGTCCCACCCAAGAGTTCTTTAACAGATCCCCGTCGGTTTGGATTAGGCCAATGGCAACGATCGTAAAAAACAGAGCAATTCCCACAATAAATCCGCCTCGGGTAATATCCGACCGCTGGCTGGCCTTGGAGACACTATAGACACCAGTCAAGCCGCCCACAATGGCCACAACGGCAAACTTAAGCTCCATACCAGAAAAGAGGCCGACAATAATTCCAAAGGCAATGGCGCTAATCGCTGACAGCCTGGAATCCACCAAAATGGCCATTAACATTGTTCCCATGGCAACCGGCGCCAGATATCCGGCATAGGGCCAGGACAGTACACTCATAAGCTTACTCAAAAACACAACTAAGACGCTGACCAAACACAGCAAACCGAATAGTCGTACATCGGTCAAGATCGCGCGCTCGTACTGGTACATATAGGCAAAAAGACCAGCAAACAACAACAAAAGAAGGATTAGCGCTCCGAACATTACCGGATAGCTACTGCTTGTCTTAAGCATCCCCAGGTCTGTAAGGATTTGGATCTGCTCTTCGTTGACCACTTCACCCTTACCAACTATCTTTGATTCTTTTTTCACCATCACAGGCTTAACCTGGGCGATAGCTGCTCTTTCTGCCTCTTTGACCTTTTCTAGGTTTAGCGTTAGATTTGGCTTCACCAGACCAACGGCGATTTCCTGGGCTTCGGGAATGAACTCCTCTGGTAGAGAGCTATCAAAGACGACCGCCGCCATTTGGGCTTTATTAGCTGGGACATCTTCTTCAGCAATTCGCTCGGCCTTAAGAAACTCGCCCACAATCTGAGCCAGTCCCGTCATTCCTTCCTCAAGGGTTGAGGCCGGGATTAGAAGTAATACCTCGGCAAGCCTGTTACTGATCCTAACACCTATCTTCTCGTAGGCTAGGCCTTGAAGCTCCCCGATATCATCAGCAGTGATCGGTAACTGCTCATTAATCCCAGGATTCGTAGCTTCTTCGGCGTCCACACCCTCCCCAGGCTCCTCGTTCTTCCACAGTCCAAGGTCTTCCCGCTTTTCCTTGACGATCTCAAAAAGAGTGGTCACATCGGAGGTAGCATCCAACGCGACCACTTGATTAATCTCAAAATTATTGGGGTCTTGACTAGCCTTCCGCGCCGCATCTTCCGCCGCTTGTTTCTCCAATCGACCGCTGACATAGTTATTCCGGATCGTGCGGGGAGAGTAGAGAGTCTCAGGGGCTACTGAACCCACAGTCAGGTCAAGTTTGGGAACCATATCGATTAGTACAATCACCGCAATAATGATGAATGCTGCAACACCCAACAACCACTGGTAAACATGACCCTTGTCGGGAACTAACTTGTGTCTGGCCTTCTTACTATTCTGCTTTGTTTTCTTTCGGGAAATCAAGAATAAACACCTCTGCCCTAAAGCAACCTAAGCCTGAATTTCATCTTGGGCTCCTTGGTTTTCTTCGTATTGTTCGTATGCCTGTATGATCCTCTGCACTAATTGATGCCGAACAATATCTTCTTTATCTAGGTAGATAAAGGAGATCCCCTCAATTCCCCGGAGGATCGATTGGATTTGTACCAATCCCGATCGTTTACCCCGGGGCAAATCGATCTGTGTGATATCCCCGGTGATTACCGCTTGGGAGCCAAATCCCAACCGAGTCAGAAACATCTTCATTTGCTCTGAGGTAGTATTCTGCGCCTCATCGAGGATGATAAAAGCATCATCCAAAGTTCGCCCCCGCATATAGGCCAAGGGTGCAACTTCAATCATGCCCCGTTCCACATAACGACGATAGGCCTCCTGGCCGAGGATGTCATAGAGGGCATCGTGTAAGGGACGCAGATACGGGTCCACCTTATTGGTCAAATCCCCAGGCAAAAAGCCCAGACTCTCCCCCGCCTCCACCGCAGGCCTAGTTAAGATTAAACGGTTGACTCGCCTGCTTCTTAAGGCACCTACAGCCATGGCCACGGCCAGATAGGTCTTGCCAGTACCCGCCGGACCAATGGCAAAGACAATCCCGTTATCTGAGATAGCTTGTACATATTTGAACTGGCCCTTTGTCTTGGGAACGATCTGCTTACCACGGGCGGTCACTTCGATAACCGTCTTGGACATTTCCTGTAAATAAGCATTTTCGCCTTTTTTCGCTAGTCCCGCCGTATAGAGCACCTGCTGCTTGGAGACAGTACCACATGTTTTGGCAACTCCCGCCAGTTCCTCCAAAGCCTGCTCCGCGCGAATCACATGATCGGCTTCGCCGCTGATCTTAAATTCGTTTCCCCGGGCCACTATCTTAACATCTAATTCGTTTTCAAGCACCTGTAAGTGCTCATCGCCAACACCGCAAAGAGAGACCACCGCGATGTTATCATCGATCATAATGTTTTTTTGGATCCTATTAGCATCCAATATTTCTTTGTTACCCCCTTATAAGACACCTACTCAGCCGATATGGCAGCAAACTCAGCAATGTTTTTGCGGACCTCCACCACCACTGTCGCTTCCATGTATTCAACCCCGTCCTGGGTAATGAGCTCATAACTGACGTTTTGCAGATTTCCTTCCTCAAATTCGGGCAATCGCTTTAAAGCCTTCTCTTTGGCAATTCGTTTAGCATCTTCATAGTCCAACTCATAGCGATTAACCCGAATCTCATTGAAAACTTGCTCCTGCCTTCCTAAAGGCAGGTTCCATCCCCGAATCTGCAAATACTCTGATTTAACCGCCACTTCGTATTCCTCGAAGGAAGGAGTGGCCTTACCTAAGACAAACGATCCGATAATCAACTGAGTCAACCGTTCGCTATTGCCCGTGGGCTCCCTTACTTCTACCACCATCGGGATCAGTCCCGTTTCCTTGTACCAAACCCGGGCATTGACAATCCCATCGGCCCGCAGATAGGGAGTCCTCCCTGCCTGATCCAGTGCCCAATACTCAGGCTCGTAGGGAGCCAGGCGACCGCTGATCAAGACTTGACCCTTCATCACCGTGTCACCACTTGCCACTTGAGGACTACCCTTGATTGGGATTACATCTAGCACGATCCCCCCATCACTGGCAACCATATCACCGCTCTCCTGAAGGGAAACATCAACTACTGCCTTTTCGGCAACCTCAATAGTTACCATCGTCCCCCGCACAAGTAAGCTCGCCCAAGCTAATCTTGGGATTTCCTGGAGAAGGTGCTTTGTAACAGCTTCTTGATCAAGATCGTCCTTTCTTATTCCCCGGGTTAGGCCTGCACGGTTGGCCGCAGCTAGGATCTCACCGGGGTCAACATCCTCATACCCCCTGATTTGAATAAACCAAACATAGGAGGTCAGTAGATAGGTCATAACTAGAAATAACAACCCGCCTACCACCAAGGCTTTCCTTCTGGCCATGCGCTGTAACCAAAAGGGTAAACCCACTTTCCTAATTACAGTACAACGGACCCGGCCCTTGGGGATAAACCCCCGGAGTCTTCGCCAATCCGCCACCGATACCCGACAGCAAATGGTATCAGGTAATATGCGCCTTAGCTGGCCGAATTCAACACCGGCTAGGCTTGCGACGCTGATCACCGACTCAAGGTCCGTGCCCTTTAGGGTTATTATAACATACCCGCATATGTAAAGCCATAACCAGCGCATGCCCTAGTTTGCCCCTTCGCGGTTGGATTGCGCCCCATCGAGTAGGACTTGATCAATTAGCCCGTCGATCATCAATTCATTGTTTGTGATACTGATGATTCGCATCTTCTGCCCCTTAACACCGATGGGCCCATATTTGCTCTGGATTCTCACTTGGGTTTGGCTAAACTCCAGTATGCCCCGATGATTACCTACGTACAGCTGGTATTTCCCAACCATGGTAATCCGAGGCAGATCCAATACCACATCTTCCGGTAGTTCGAAGGCTCTGATCAGGCGTTTTAGCAACTTGAGGTATCCTTGTCTCGTCAGGGGCATAACCCCCTTTCCTCCGTTAGCTTTCTAAATATTCTTATGTCCTAAGGCAGCTATTTAGAACAAGGGCCCCGCTATATAGCAGGGCCCTTTGAGCTCACTTCGTTGGATTAGCGCCTAAACCGCCAAGGTCGCAGTGCCCTTGGGGGGCCAAGAATCTCACTTAAGAGAATTCCTTGCTTCACCTGTTTTGTACTAAGACCTTGTGACCTTTTACTAACTAACTCAACGTCCACTTGATCAGCAAAGTACTCTTCCTTCTTTGCCGGTTCCTCCACGGCAGATTCCGTTTCGGAGGTTAGGCTTTGCAGCACTACCTCCGGTTTACCTCTAGCTGGTCGGACCGGGGGAACAGCACGCCGAGGTTGGGGCTTTTCCTGTTCGGCAAGATGCTTAAGGAGGTTGACCACAAAAGCTAACACTAGATAGACTACAACTGCATAGCCCATTTAGCCTCACTCCTCTGGCTCATGCTTGGACTCATGTCTTCTTGGTTCCTCTTTTATGACCACGTCTTCCTCTTGGGCTAGGCTTTCCCGCATCTCGGTATCGGCCATGATGTTTCGCATGGCATAGTAATCCATCACCCCGAGGTTACCACTTTTTAGGGCCTCCGCCAAAGCAAGGGGCACCTCTGCTTCCGCCTCCACCACCCGAGCCCTCATCTGCTCAACCCGGGCCTTCATCTCTTGCTCAAGGGCCTGGGCTGCAAACCTACGTTCAGCAGCCTTCGCCTGAGCAATGTTTCTATCGGCCTCGGCCTGATCCATCTGGAGCCTGGCCCCAATATTCCTTCCAACATCGACATCGGCGATATCAATAGAGAGGATTTCAAAGGCGGTGCCCGCATCAAGACCCTTTTCTAGAACCCGTTTCGAGATCTGGTCCGGGTTTTCTAACACTTCCTTATGATCCTCAGCAGACCCGACGGTGGTAACAATCCCCTCGCCCACCCGGGCAATAATTGTGGGTTCGCCCGCGCCCCCCACCAATCGATCGATGTTCGCCCGTACTGTGACCCGGGCCTTACTCTTTAACTCAATTCCATCCTTGGCCACCGCGGCAATCAAGGGGGTCTCGATGACCTTGGGGTTAACACTCATTCTTACCGCTTCGAGAACATTTCTGCCCGCCAAATCGATGGCCGCGGCCCGTTCAAAGGTCAGGGGAATATCTGCTCTGTGGGCTGCAATCAAAGCATCGATTACTTGATCTACATTTCCACCGGCCAAATAATGGGCTTCCAGTTTATCTACTGTTACATCAATTCCGGCCTTGACAGCTTTGATCATGGGCATAATCACTCTACCAGGGGGAACCCGTCGCAACCTCATACCGATCAAAGTCACGATACTAATCTTCACCCCGGCAGCCAGGGCGGAAATCCAAAGCCCTAGGGGAATAAAGCTTAACACTATCAGCAACAGTACTAGGACTAAAACCAGGGGAACAAGATAAACATAGGTTTGTGGCATCATGTAGCCTCCTTTATCTTTTTAGCTTCTATTCCTCACTCTTGTAGTTTGCTACCTTCCGCACGAGGATTCTCCCTGCGGATACTTGCATCACTTCTACCGGCACACCTTTTTCAATGAATTCCCCGGCAGAAAGCACATCGACTCTCTCCCCGTCAATCTCGATCGTTCCCGCGGGTCTTAAGACCGAGGTAGTAGTACCAACCTTACCCTGCAGGTCGCTTCGTAAGGTACCACTAATGTATCCTTCTTCCTTTACGGCTTGGGTACTTAGGATCAAGGATCGTAACCTACCCGCCTTCTTGAGCTGCCTAAACAACAGAAAGAACAGGGCAACACTGGCCGCAATCGAAACTATAATCGAGTATAGGGCCACCTGGGGATCAGCAAAGGCTAGAAAAATACTTGAGAAAATACAGAGCAAACCCAACACACCGGGAACACCAAATCCTGGAATCACAAAGGCCTCCAGGATCAAAAGGACTAGTCCCGCAATAAACAAGACTACTACCTCAAAGCCAGCCAGTCCTGCAAACATATGGCCCCCGAAGAAAAGACCGAGAGCAATCAGGCCTGCAGTGCCCGCGACACCAAATCCCGGAGTAGCTATCTCCACAATTAGTCCTAAAAAGCCCACTGTTAAGAGAATAGAGCTCACCACAGGTGAGGTCACAAACCCGGCGATCCGTTCAGCAGTTTTTGGGTTTACCTCAACCACCGTAGGATCTGTCACACCAAGCTCCCTGAAGACCTCCCCCCGGTTTGTCGTTTGAAAATCCGCAATACCATATGTAAGGGCCCGTGATACATCAAGGGTGAGAATCTGACCCGCTGTCACTAGCCCTTCTATCTCTATATTCTTATCCACCATTGCAGCCGCAACGAGGGGATCCTTTCCCCGCATGGAGGCGGCAGCAACAAACTCCTCCCGCAGGGCACTAACTGTTTTCTCATCATTAGGCCTTGGCTCTGCAGCACCAATGGTGCTACCCGGCTGCATGCAGATCTGCTCGGTGGATAAAGCAATCAATGCTGCTGCTGAAAGGGCCCGCCCCTTAACATAGGCGAAGACAGGCACCGGACTTTCTGTAATTGCATCCTTAATCAGTAGGGCTGCATCTACCCGACCACCGACACTATCAATCTCGAGGATAATCTTGGTTGCACCTTGCCTTTGGGCTGCTTGCAGGGCACGTTGTGCAAACCGGGCCATCCCCATTTGTACCTCACCCTTAAGGGATACCACGTGCACAACCTCCGCAGATGCAGCTCCCGCGACCAAAAGGACAACTAGGAGTGCCATTACCACGATTCTCTGCCCCTTCAACACATCTTCGCCCCCTTATATGAGAAAAAATGGTGCCCAAACAGCAGGGCACCAACGCATACTAGTAACGTTTCTTTGAGTTTCTTTTCCGTGCAGCTTCGGATTTCTTCTTCCGTCGAACACTTGGCTTTTCATAGTGCGCTCTTTTACGAGATTCCTGAAAAATCCCTGCCTTACGGCACTCTCTGTTAAATCTGCGTAATACCTTGTCGAAGGACTCGTTACCGTTAACCTTTACTTCGGTCACTTGTCTCCCTCCCCTCCTGTATCAAAGCCAACCAACTTCCTCTGTACTACTGGCAATGGGTCCGCTTAGCGGACATCAACCGGGAGGCCAACCGAGCGACCGTCCTCCAAGCAGGTGAAAATGCACATGCAAGACTGTTTGTCCACCCTGCTCTCCACAATTGGTGACGATGCGATATCCATCCTTGGCGATTCCTTGCTCTTCTGCCAGCTTGGCGGCTACATGGTGGATATGACCAACTAACGTCAAATCATCCTCCTTGATCTCTGTAACACTGGGAATGTGCTTGCGGGGGATGATCAAAAGATGCACTGGAGCCTGGGGGTTAATGTCTTTGAAGGCCACTACTAGCTCATCCTCATAGACTTTGTCCGCAGGGACTTGGCCAGTAGCAATCTTACAAAACAAACATCCAGACATATCTACACCCCCTCTCTCCTATTACACCGTCTGTTAGAAACTTCGACAATAACAGAACGATTCCTGCTTTCGCCAACGTTCCAGCGAAGCTTTAGTGTATCTGTCCATACACTTGGTCCTCTTTTACCTCTGTAATCATAACCTGCTGGAGCTGTCCAAGTAAAGAGGTTGTACCTGGTACCTTTACCTGAACATAGTTGTCGGTAAATCCAGTTAGAAAACCATCCTTTTCTGTCTCCAGTAGGACTTCAAATTTCTCACCAACAAGCCCGTGCCAAAAATCCCGCTGCAGTTCCCTGGCCAGTTCCTCTAAAACCCGGGCCCGCTCACTCTTTACTGCACCGGTAACCTGATGAGGGAACCGTGCAGCAGCGGTTCCTTTCCGCCGAGAGTACCGAAAGATGTGTAGCCCGGAAAAGGCAAGTTTCCGGATAAACGCACAGGTTCGCGCAAAACTCTCTGCATTCTCACCGGGAAACCCCACAATTACGTCGGCAGTAAGAGCACCTCTCGGGGCAAGACTCCGCCATAGGTCGGCGAAGTGGGCGAATTCCTCCAGGGTATATAGACGGCCCATTTTATGCAGAATCTGCTCGTCGCCACTCTGTAAGGGCATGTGCAGATGGTGACATATGCCCCTGGTCGTGGCCATGAATTCGATGAGCCCATCGTCTAGTTCCTGGGGTTCAAGGGAACTAACCCGAATCCGGCCAACGAAACTTTGAGTAATCTGCTCCAGGAGCCAACGCAGATTCCGTTTCGCACCAAATTCCTGGCCATAGGTTCCTAGATTAACACCGGTAAGGACAATCTCCCTGTATCCGAGGTTCTCTAAGGTGGCAATCTCCTCGAGTACCGACTCCGGCGCCCTACTACGGGCTGGTCCCCGGGCAAAGGGAACACGACAGTAGGTACAACGGCGGTCACAGCCATCCTGGATTTTGACAGTAGCCCGGGTTCTATCCCCGAGCCCTTTTACCGATAGGTTCTCATAGTCCCAAGGTCCCTGCCCTTCCACCGCCTGATACTGCCTGCGTGTCCTTTGGACCTTGGCTACCAACTCAGGGATCAGACTGCGGTTCTGGGTGCCTACTACAACATCTACCCCGGGAATACGGGCCACCTCTTCCGGTTCCACCTGGGCATAGCAGCCCATGACCGCTACTACTGCCTTGGGATTTTCCCTTACCGCTCGACGAACCGCCTGCCTACTTTTTCGATCGCCGGTAACCGTCACGGTACAGGTATTAATCACATATACATCGGCCGATTCATCGAAGTTCACGATCTTGTAACCTTCCCTTTCAAACAGTTCCAAAACCGCTTCTGTGTCATACTGGTTAACCTTACAGCCTAAGGTAAAACCGGCCACCTTCTTACCCTGGGCCATGTTAGCACTCTCCTTTATCGCCCAAATCACCTAGGGCATAGCCTATCGCGGCTAGGGCGGCCACCGCCGCCGTTTCAGTGCGCAGAATACGAGGCCCTAAGCCAACTAAATGTACGCCCATATCCTTTGCCAGTGCCGCTTCATCCTCACTGAACCCACCCTCGGGCCCAATAACTAGGGCCACTGATTTGGGCTTGGCATCGCTGAGTACATCCCAAAGTCCACAGGAAACCGGGTAATGGGGCATCACCACCAGATCACAACCAAGATCCCCTTGGGTAAAGGTTAAGGCTTCAGCAAAGCTCATCACACTATGAACCTTGGGCACTTTAGCCCGCCCACATTGTTTGACCGCCTCTTGGCAGATACGCTGCCATCTTGTCACCTTGCCCTCCGCCCGCTTTTGATCCAGTCGGACCACACTATATTTGGTCCAACAGGGTACAAAGTCACAGACACCCAACTGGGTGCCCTCCCGCATTACAAAATCCAGTTTATCTCCTTTACCGATGGCCTGAACCAAAGTCAATGGAAGGGGAGCCTCCCGGTTAGGAAGTCTTTCTAGGATCTTGAACTGCACCATGTCTGAGACAACCTGTATACGGGCTAAGTACTGACGTTTGACTCCATCAAGTACCTCGATCTCATCACCCACCCGCAGGCGTAGTACCTTTGTTAGGTGATGAACCTCTGTGGGTTCATCGATATACCCATAGCCCTCTTGCTCATCCATATTGGAACTAATAAACCGATGCCTAGCCATTTTTATAAATCATACCCGTCCATTCCTCTTTTTCCCCAATATCCAGTAATCTAAACCCCACAGCACCAAGGGCAGTGATTACTGATTGTTGTTGGGCTGTTGTAATCCCCCCGGCAATGAATAGTCCACCGGGAGTCACCGTCCTTTTGAGCGCAGCACCGTTGGCAATGATTACCTCAGCCAGGATATTCATGATCACCACATCGGCACAACCACCGGGCACGGCGGGAAACTTGCCATGGATTACACTACACCGTTCATCCTCGATTCCGTTCCGCGCTACATTCTCCCTTGCTTCAACCACAGCTACCAGATCGTTGTCTACGGCAATAACCCGGCGGGCACCAATCTTACAGGCAGCAATAGATAAAATCCCCGAACCACACCCCACATCATATACCACATCACCTGGTACTACTGACCGCTCCAAAAACTCCAAGGCCAACTGAGTAGTGGGGTGTAGTCCTGTGCCAAAGGCCATCCCCGGGTCCAACAGCAGGGGAATGCGTTGGGTTCCCGTGGCTTCTTGCTCTAACCAAGAAGGGACGATGACAAAACGGGAGCCAATGGGTAGAAGGGAATAGTGTTTCTTCCACCCACTGGCCCAATTCATCGTCACACAAGGCTTCGTAGTTACGGATAGTGCTCCTGGGGGCAATTCATTAGCTTGGGCTACTTGGGCCAGTGCTTGCTGAATTCTGTCCAAAAGCCAATCTGTCATATCTTCGGCCAGATAGCCCCGCACGCGGACATCTTCCCCTGCGGCATCAAACCAACTACCGTTGCATCCGACATCCTGTAGAATCACGGCCAAAACATCACCAAGGCTGGCGGGACCCATTAACTCAATCTCGGTCCATGTTAGATCCTGTTTGTTAATACTAGCCATGGCGACCCAATCCATCAAAGGCGTCCTTGACCCTACCGAAGAAACCCTTGCTTTGCTGATCCGTCACTTCTTCACCGGAAATATCAGCAAACTGCAGCAACAAGGCCTTCTGCTCCTCGCTGAGTTTCGTGGGCACCGTCACCTTAGCCAATACATATTGGTCACCTTTTCCATAGCCCCGCACATCGGAAATCCCCTTATCCTTCAGCCGAAAACTCGTCTCCGGCTGGGTTCCCGGCGGTATCTGTACCTTCACCGGTCCATATAATGTGGGAACCTCTATCTCGGTACCTAGGGCAGCCTGCACAAAGCTTACCGGTACCTCGATATACACATCATTCCCCTTCCGGGTAAATAGTTTATGGGGTTTTACCCGCACATAAACATACAAATCCCCTGCTGGACCACCCCGTCTTCCCGCATCGCCCTGTCCACTCGCACGAATTCTCTGCCCTGATTCAATCCCTTGGGGCACGTTGATCTTGACCTTCCGGTTCTTGCGCAATACCTTCTCCCCGTTGCACCGCTTACAGGGAGTATCATACACGTCACCCTCCCCCCGGCAGCGGGGACAAGCCTGCACATTAACCATCTGGCCTAGAAAGGTCTGCTGGGTACGCCGTACTTGACCGGTTCCACCGCAATCAGGACACCGACGAATAGGTGTACCCGGTTCTGCTCCATTGCCATGGCAATGATCACAGGTTTCCACCCGGTTAATGGGAATCTCTTTTTCTACGCCAAAGGCCGCTTCTTCAAACTCAATCACAATCTCCGTCTGCAAATCGGTACCTCGGATTGGACCCCGGGGCTGCCTACCTCCTTGGGTAAAGGCACCCCCGAATAAATCCTCAAAGATGCTACCAAAATCCCCAAAGCCCCCGAAGTCAAAGCCGCCGAAGCCACCTTCCCCTGATGTTCCATCAAAGGCTGCATGACCGAACTGGTCATACTTAGCCCGAGCATCGGCATTACTTAATACCTGATAGGCCTCATTAATCTCTTTGAACTTCTCTTCCGCTTCGGGAGCCTTATTCACATCCGGGTGGTACTTACGGGCCAGCTTACGGAAAGCCTGTTTTATCTCATTATCCGTTGCATCGCGCCCCACACCGAGGACCTCATAGTAGTCTCTTTTGGCCAAACCTTACCACCTCGGCTATCACTTTCAGCTAGTTATCGTCAACTTCCTTAAAATCGGCATCCACCACGTCATCCTCTGGCGGAGCATCCTGATCCTGGGCCTGATCCTGGGCCTGGTTCCCTTCTTGGGTCTGGTACAGACGAGTGGAGATCTCATGAAGCTCCTTGCTCAATGCATCCATGGCATCCTTGATTTTCTCCGTATCGTCCCCATCCTTAACACTGCTTAGGTCTGCTTTAGCCTTCTCGATCCGATTCTTTTCATCCTCTGTGACCTTATCGCCTAAATCATTCACGGTTTTGTCTACAGAATAAATTAGCTGTTCGGATTCGTTCCGCAGTTCAATACGCTCCCGTCGCTTTTTATCTTCCTCTTCATGCGACTGAGCCTCTTTCACCATTTTCTCGATGTCTTGCTCAGAAAGCCCACTGTTGGAGGTAATTGTAATTTTCTGCTCCTTGCCGGTACCCAGATCCTTAGCTGATACATTAACAATACCATTGGCATCTATATCAAAGGTTACCTCGATTTGTGGTATACCCCTGGGTGCTGGAGGAATTCCTGTCAGCTGGAAGCGGCCAAGGGTAATGTTATCCGCGGCCATAGCCCGTTCTCCTTGAAGCACATGGATATCCACCGCCGTCTGATTATCTGCGGCAGTGCTGAAAATCTGCTTTTGGCTCGTGGGAATTGTGGTGTTTCGCTTAATTAGTGTGGTCATTACTCCGCCTAAGGTCTCAATCCCCAAAGACAGTGGCGTAACATCAAGAAGCACCACGTCCCTAACCTCACCGGCCAAGACTCCCGCCTGAATGGCCGCACCAATGGCAACACTCTCATCGGGATTGACTCCTTTGCTTGGCTCCTTGCTCAGAAGCTTGTGGATGGCCTCTTGCACCGCGGGAATCCTAGTTGATCCGCCCACCAAAATGACCTTATCTACTTCACCAGCACTCAAGCTTGCGTCGGATAGAGCCTTGCGGATCGGCTCCATCGTAGCCTCAACCAAATCGTTGGTCAGTTCGTTAAACTTGCTTCTGGTCAGCTCAAACTCCAGATGCAAGGGGCCGCTCTCTCCTGCGGAGATAAACGGAAGATTGATCGTGGTTAACTGGCGTCCCGAGAGTTCGATCTTAGCCTTTTCCGCCGCTTCCCTAAGTCGCTGCATAGCCATCCGGTCCTTGGTCAGATCGATCCGGTGCTTTTTCTTGAAGTCATCAACCATATAGTTGACAATGCGCTGATCGAAGTCATCGCCACCTAACCGGTTATTCCCCCGGGTCGCGATCACTTCAAAGACTCCATCGCCTAGTTCCAGAATGGATACATCAAAGGTTCCACCGCCCAGGTCAAAAACCAAGATCGTATGATTGTCTTCCTTATCCAAACCATAGGCTAAAGATGCCGCCGTGGGTTCATTGATGATCCTCTTGACATCAAGACCAGCAATGCGGCCGGCATCCTTTGTCGCCTGGCGCTGTGCATCAGTAAAATAGGCAGGTACAGTAATTACCGCCTCGGTAATCTCTTCACCGAGATAATCCTGGGCATCTTGCTTTAGCTTGCGCAGGATCATCGCTGAGATTTCTTGTGGTGTATACTTCTTACCGTCTATTTGCACCGTACGGCTCGTACCCATATCCCGCTTAATGGACATAATAGTACGATCTGGGTTAGTTATTGCCTGCCTTTTGGCAGCTTCCCCCACCAAAAGCTCCCCATCTTTAGTAAAAGCAACAACCGAAGGGGTCGTTCGGCTTCCCTCCGTATTGGGGATAACGACGGGTTCACCGCCCTCGATCACAGAAATACATGAGTTAGTGGTGCCAAGATCAATCCCAACTATTTTTCCCATTTATACCCCACTCCTTCTTCTTTCGCTAACACTTTAGGCTTTTTCACCATCAACGGGTTCCTTCTTTGCAGCTGCTGCGGCAACCTTAACAAGACTCGGGCGTAGTACCCGTTCTCGCTGGATATAGCCACATCTTAACTCTTCAAGGATACATCCTGGAGAGACCTCATCGGTCTCCACCGTCATTAAAGCCTCATGTACAGTAGGATCGTACTCCTTACCTAAAGCAGCAATAGGCTGGACCCCATAGCTACTAAACACCTCTGTAAACTGGTCTAGGACCATTTTAACACCTGCAACCACGCCTTGGTTAGTCTCGTTTTGAGACTGACTCTGCACCGCCAGCTGCAGGTTATCTATAAGAGGAAGTATCTCCAAAACAAACTTGGCCACAGCCTGCTCACCGGCTTCAGCCATTTCTTTACGGGTACGCCGTCTGAAGTTATCAAAGTCAGCTTGTAGCCTAACATACCGGTCCTGGAGCCCTTCCTTTTCTTTAGCCAGCTCCTTTAGCTGACTGGTTGCCTGTTCTAAGGCAGACTGTGTCACTGCTAGCAATTCCTCTGGTTTTGGGGGTTCTTCCCTCTCCCCCTCGGTGACAACACCATCCCCGTCATCTAAGCTCGGGTCCTCACTTACATTCTTCTCCTCACCATCAAAGGCAGGGTGTTTTTCCAATCTGTTCACCTCACAGGGTTCTTAACGCGCAAATCCCCGGTAGAATTCGCATCCAAATCCAAATTCACCGGGTAATGTTGGTCAGTGTCTCACTTAAACTTTCGGCCATAAACTGAACTAAGGACAAGGTTCGCCGGTAATTCATCCTGGTGGGACCTAGGACCCCCATACTGCCAAAGACCTCGCCTTTAATATGATATGTCGCCATCACGATACTGCAGCTCTGTAGTTCCTCATACTTGTGCTCACTTCCGATGATCACCCGTAAACCTCCAGTAACGTTGGCAGGATCAAGCAGATCAAAGATAACATGCCGTCCTTCCAGGACCCTGAGCAGTGTTCTGGCCTTTTCCACATCCTTAAACTCTGGCTGTTCCAGCAAATTGGTAGCTCCGTCTAAATATATTCTCTCCTGGGGTCTACTGTCAAGCCCAGCAACAAGAAGCTCCATGAAATCTTGGAACAACATCGCATCCTGGATCACATTCCTTAGCTCATTGATGACCCCCTTGGTTAAATCATTGATCGTTAGTGTCCTAAGCAGATGGCTAAGATAATCCGACATATGATTAGCCGACTGTTCGCTAATCGGTTCGCTGCTTTCTAGGATCTTGTTTTGGACAAAACCTGGATCAATAACAGAGATAACCATCACATTTTTCTCTTCAAGAGGGACTATCCGCACATGCCGAAAACGGCTCATGCTAAGGCTCGGTGCCAATGCAATTGAGGTATACTGGGTTAGTACTGCAAGAAGTCGCGTGGCATAGCTAATCGCATCTTCAATTTCCCTTCGTTTTGCATTGATCTCCCTTTTGATTCGGATCCGCTCAGCCAGCTCAATTAAATCCGGTTCCATCAACACATCTACATAAAAACGATAGCCCTTATCCGACGGAATACGTCCGGCGGATGTATGGGGTTGATGGAGAAAGCCATGTTCTTCAAGATCAGACATCTCATTGCGAATCGTGGCCGCACTTACGCCTAGATTATGACGCCGGGCAATGGTCCGGGAACCGACAGGTTCCGCGGTAAAAATATAGTCGTCGGTTATTGCTTCTAATATCTTGCGTTTTCTATCGTCCATGACCACACCCCCCACCTGGTGAGCTCGGAAACACTTAGCACTCATATAGCAAGAGTGCTAACAGCGTTCATGTTAAAAATACCACCGAGTAACCTCTTTGTCAAGAGCAGGACCATGCCGACAGCCCATTAAACGAACTCCACAAAAGCTTGATTGCCAAACATTACTCCCTTTGGTGTCAATTTGATCCGATCACACGAACAGTCAACCAACCCCGCTTGCTCCAAATACTCTAGCTCTTCATGGAAGACTTCTATCGGTAGACGATTAAAGCGTTCTCGAAAACGTGGCACTGATACGCCCTCAAGTAACCGCAGCCCCATAAACATCGTCTCCTGCATCACAACATAAGGCGAGTGATAGGTTCGATACACCCCAGGCTGGGTTCGGGTATATTTGGGCAAGTAATCGTGCAGGGAGCCTTCGTTGGCAAAACGGGCGTGACCAAAGTGAGAATGGGCGCCTAGTCCAAAACCTAAATACCAATCATTCCGCCAATAATGCAGATTGTGGCGACAGGGTTGATGCCTTGTGAAATTTGAGATCTCATAATGATCATAGCCCCTAGTTTTCAGAAAAGCGATCGTGTGGGTATACATCCTTGCTTGCAGGGAGTCTGTGGGCATGACAACCCTCCCCGATGCCACCAGTTCCCCTAAGGGAGTCTGTGGTTCCACGGTGAGACAGTAGGTCGAAATATGTGGCGGAGCCCAGTTAGTGATCTCCTCTAGGGTATCATGCCAATTGGCAAGGCTTTGGCCGGGGATGCCAAAGATGAGATCAACGCTTATATTACTAAACCCCACATTCTGGGCGCGCAAGTAAGTCTCCCTGGCGGCATCCGCATCGTGCAACCTTCCTAGAGTTCTGAGCTCCCCCGCATTTAGTGATTGAACCCCGAGGCTAAGCCGATTGACACCAAGTTGCTTGTAGCCCTGGAGCTTATCCAGAGAAAGACTGCAGGGATTGGCTTCCAAGGTAACCTCCAAGTCTCCCTTGATCTCAAAGCACCTATGGATCTTCGCCAGGATGCGCTCTAACTGTGGAGGCGAAAGCAAAGAAGGCGTACCACCCCCGAAATAGATGGTATCAAAAACACATTCCCTTTGGAGATTAGCACTAATGTAATCCATCTCCGCTTCTAGTGCCTGAAGATAAGCATCGATTACCTGGTAATATCCGGGAAAGGACAGAAAATCACAATAGGGGCATTTGCTTTCACAGAAGGGAATATGCACATATATCCCACCATAATTCAGTTGCCTAGTCATCTTCGATACTTAGAATTGCCATAAAAGCTTCTTGGGGAATCTCAATATTCCCAATCTGCTTCATGCGCTTTTTCCCTTCCTTTTGCTTCTCCAGTAGCTTTCGTTTTCGGCTTACGTCGCCACCGTAGCATTTTGCCGTAACGTCTTTGCGTAAAGCCCTAATATTCGTCCGGGCCAGAACCTTATTGCCTACTGCGGCTTGGATGGGAACAGTAAACATCTGCCTGGGAATCACATCCTTTAATTTATCGGCTAGGGCGCGTCCCCTCGCAGCTGCTTTACTACGGTGCACAATGCAGGAGAGGGCATCCACGGACTTACCGTTAAGCAGAATATCCAGTTTGACCGCATCGGTATCCCGGTAGCCGTCAAATTCATAATCCAAGGTCCCATACCCCCGGGTACCGGATTTTAGGCGATCAAAAAAGTCCATGAGAATCTCACTTAAGGGCAAATCATATTGGAGCATGGCCCGTCCGGGACCTAAATACTCCATTCCCTGATACTCACCCCGTCGATCTTGACACAGCTCCATCACCGAGCCAATAAACTGGTCCGGCACCACAATCTTCGCTTTCACAAAGGGCTCCTTGATGTTTTCAATCTCGTTTTGCGGGGGAAAGTCTGCCGGATTATGAATTTCCATGGTCTTGCCTTCGCTGGTTTCCACCCGATAAACGACACTGGGTGCAGTAGTAATGAGATTCATATCAAATTCGCGCTCAAGGCGCTCTTGTACAATCTCTAAATGAAGCAAACCAAGAAAGCCACAGCGGAAACCAAATCCTAAAGCCACCGAGGTCTCCGGTTCAAATACCAGCGCAGCATCATTAAGTTGCAACTTCTCTAGGGCATCACGTAGGGATGTAAAGTCCTCGTTATCCACAGGGTATAACCCGCAATAGACCATGGAACGAGCAGCCCGATACCCCGGTAGGGGAACCTGGGCTGGGTTCTTCACATGGGTGATCGTATCTCCCACCCGACTATCCTTAACATCCTTCATACTGGCCAGCAGGCAGCCCACTTCACCGGGACCTAACCTCTTTACCGAGTGCATATCCGGCCGAAACACTCCAAGCTCATCGACCAAAAACTCCCGGTGATTGGACATCAACTTGATCTCATCCTTCACAGATACACTGCCTTCCATGACTCGAATATAGGCAACAACACCTCGATAACTGTCGAAGTGAGAGTCAAAGATCAAGGCCCGTAAAGGAGCATCCTCCGCTCCTTTGGGTGGAGGAATTCGATGCACAATTGCCTCTAGCACCCCTTCGATGCCCTCCCCGGTTTTCGCACTTACAAGCAATGCCTCATCCTTGCTAATCCCAATGGACTCCTCTAGTTCGTTAAGCACCCATTCAGGGTCAGCACTGGGTAAATCAATCTTGTTGATCACCGGAATAATCTCCAGATCATGTTCCAGGGCCAAATATAGATTGGCAAGGGTCTGAGCCTCTATTCCCTGGGTGGCATCGATAATCAAGAGGGCACCTTCACAGGCAGCTAGACTGCGAGATACCTCGTAGGAAAAGTCCACATGACCCGGTGTATCGATCAGGTTAAGGATATAGGTTTGACCATCCGCTGCCGGGTAATCTAGCCGTACCGCTTGAAGCTTAATGGTAATACCCCGTTCCTTTTCTAGATCCAGTCGGTCTAACACCTGATCTGTCATCTGCCTTTGGGACAGTGTATTCGTCTGCTCGATTAAGCGATCGGCCAGAGTAGATTTCCCATGGTCAATGTGTGCAATTATGCAGAAGTTTCTAATCCGTTCCTGCATGTCGTTGTCCATCCTCCAATACCAACTCCTACATTAGAACTCTAGAGATATTATTATATGTTTTCGCCACAAATGCAAGCAAGATGTCACAGGCGGCCAATTCAGGCTGCAGCGGATTATTGGAATTGGAGTATGCTAGCACCGTGGTGTGCACCCGGTTCTAGTCATCTCGAAGACAACGATAGTCTTGCCTTGCCATGGTTGGAGGTAAAAGAGGTATTGACGAGCGAGAGATCAGGTATCTGCAAATATATGGAGGGAGATAAAATCTGTTTGTCGAAAAAGATAATTATATTCGGAGATCATTAAGTCTTGTCATGGGAGACTATCTGGCTAGAGCAAACTGTGCCGATGCATTTCCCCTTAAGAGGTGCCATCCCAAGCCTCGGGTGGGTCTATGGCCCTAGCTGTCCAAACCGACGGAAAACATGCCATAGGATGCCTTTGAACAATCCAGTGTAGGGTTCGTACCCAACAAGGTCAAGAGAATTGGGTCAGGCTCTACAACCTTATCCCAGCCGGGTTTATAAATTTGTTGTTTGTTGTCACGACTGTCTGCATCCAATGGGAAAGGAGGAGCCGACATGTCTATTCGACGACTAGGAGACTGGGTAATACTACTTGTTGCTGTGGCCATCGTACTAGGCCTGATCTGGTCTATATGGTCAGACGGTAACGAGGATGCTGTCGATACTGATCCCGATTTAGTGTTTATAATGGAGGGTTTTCAGTCAGGCAACGTAAGCAGTCTGGTCAAAAGTTTTTCCAATGAATGCGGAGGGACTATCGAGGAGAGAACCGCATCTTACAATTTTGGCAACAAGTTGGTAACACTGATCATGGCTGGAGAGGAGTTTTTGCCTGATGTAGTGATAATGACAGAAGAGCATGCCCTTGAGCTTGTGAAGACTGATGCTTTTGTGAATTTAGAACCTTTATTTGAACAGGTGGGGATCGATATTAATACGTTACCGGCAGCAAACAGTCGTTACCCTGCTGTTTGGGAAGGTAAACAAGTGTTTCTTGCAATGTCACTAGACCAGTCAACCGGCTCTTAGTCGGGGTACTTAATCGCCGGCGTCTGACTGAAGCCTTTGAACTTGCCTACTATCTTGCCATGAATGGTTGCGTAGAGTCACGGTCAGCGAATTACGTTCTAATCTGGCGGGGTGAGTTTAATGAAGCGCTGCATACGTTCTTCAAATCTAGAAACAGTGAATTACTGTACCACACAATTACTTGCATCCCGATTTGCAGGAACACTGGACTCTAGACGGGTTTCAACGCTTCCATGAAGAGCTTACGGAGATTCATTACCGATACGTGTCATTAGCCATTCCTGTGGAAGTAGAGAGGGTTGAGGACTACACCAGTCAAACAACGGGTAAAGAATACAAGAATGTTGTGCGGGTGCACGTGGTTTTGCTCCAAAGTGTTAGTTGGGGAGATGATGAACGTACTTCTTCTGAGGAATCGGTTATGATGTACTTCTAGATACTCCTGTTTCGTCCATAGAGCGGACGTTCGAAGCAGAGAAGAGTCTGGCAAATGTCGGGGCCAAACGACTGGAAACTAGATCTGAAAAAACAGAAGCAGCTGCCTGCTCACAGTAGGGCAATGTCCCGTTCCTTTCGGCGAACATCAATGCGCCCAGCTGTCTACAATTGTGGTCTTGCTCCTCTCGCCGCGTGGGATGCAGCATCTGGAGACAGGGACACCGCGAAGAACTCTCTCTCCTCTGGCGTCAGCTTGAGCCAGCTAGGTAGCCATGACCATACCCATTCCCTTTGCTGGTCTGGAAGCCCGTTAATAAAAACCTCAATAACCCATTTCAGCCTCTTTCGACTGAAGAAGGCAACTGCAGCCACCCATATGAAGTACATTCGTACTTCGGGACAGTGGTGGACAAACGCCAATACAGGCAGAGTCAATTGCAGGGGACACATGAAAACCAGCACTATTGTAGCAACTGGTCTAATAGCATAAGACACTAGACAAATACCAAGCCATGCGGCGACCAGTTTGCCAGGTAGATACCCGGAACGAGTAAGGGCGATGCTGGTACCAAGTGTCAGTATTGCATCTATCCACGCGTCGCGCTCACCAATCCAGGAGGGCGGCGTCTGTGAACGACGGGCGATCTTGCCATCGAGCATATCGGTGCTCCAGAGGATCATGTTGTATTTGACCAGTCTACCCAGCGAGCTGACTGTCCTCTCCCAGGACATCAGCGCTAGGGCAACTCCCCCTATGAGACGGGACAAAGTCAATAGGTCCGCAAGTGCCCGGACCCATAGCAAGGGCCTGCTTTGCCTCAGATACAACTCACTGGGTGTAACCTTGTCTGCATGTTTGCCCATGGTTCCTCACCCCTACGCTAAAGAGCCCAACAACACAATGCACCAATGTAGGTTACGTTTTCTTTGTACAGTCCCCATCACCAACTGGATTCCCTACCGGAATATCCTTCAAGCACCTGCCCATAGCCCGTTGTTGGTAGCAACCACAATTGGAAACGGTACGCTATCTATAAGTCGCCGCACATCCCCAAAAGCGTTTCATCTGCGCAAGTAAAGGGGAATACCGCTCCCAATACTTATATTGACATTCGGTACTAAGACAGTTGAGGTACATTCAGACTACAGTGTGTCCACAGTCACACCATGGAACAGGTTACAGGCATGACCTACAGAACCGCTAATCCCTGTGTGAATGCGATTCTCGATATCTCCAATGTTTCCTGGTCTTGGTTAAGTAGGAACAGAGCACTCCTGACTACTCCCTCATACTATACCATTGGTCGCTGTTCTGACCAACATACCCTCCACACCGCGTTTTGGCCAAACAGCGATGTATTCTTTTGTTTCTCCTATTATATGAAGTGTGCTGGTTCTGTGTCGAACGTCATGGGAGCTAACAAAGCAGATCTATCCCGTATATGAGGACATCCTAGGAAAGCCACTCCTGTACGGAACGGCTTTCCTAGTAATCTCTCCTTTTAGGTAGGTTCTTCTTGTTTGCTTAGGGTTGAGGTCTGTACTCTAGGTCACCTTCCTAGGCCACATCGTTCTTCTGCGTTGCTTCACCTTCGCTAATAAGCAGGAAGGATACGCTCGATTCTTCGGTACCGGACTTAAGGTGTTCCGTAACAAAAAAGTCGAGTATCGCTTGATCTTTAACCCCTTCCAGATACACATAGCCAAGCTGCAGGGCCTCCTTTGGGATTTCACCATCTCGGAAAACAACACGAAGGAGCTCAGCAGGCAGAGCCCTTGGAACCGTGCCTGTAAGATCGAGCTTCAACCATAGTGGTTGCTCATTATCTTCGGGGTGTGTCACGTCGATCGCATAGTCTAGAGTGGTCCAGAGCTCTCCGTCGGAGGAAACTTGCACGAGCACATCATCTTTAATCCTCGAATTTTGGGCATATATGGTTAATGCATATCGGTAAATATTCGGGACATGCCAGGTAAGGTGCTGTGCACCGGTTCCCTCGCGTCTAATACGGTCTTGATCTCCAAAGAAGATATCAGGATCACCACCTGCGTACGCCCACCCTTCCGGTTCCTGTACTGTTTTCAGTGCATTCCTTATACCAAACCACGCCAAATTCTGGGGTGGTAGGATCTGATCCTCTACGAATTCAAAGTTATCAAGGAGCACTCGCTCCTCAACTTCGGAAACAACTCCGTCAATAGTCTCGGCACTGATGACCAAGTCATAGGGTCCATCCGGGAATACAAGAGTATTAATAGGAAACCTTACCGGTAGGAATGTGGCATCAAACAAGATGTATTCACCAGACGAAGCGGTATCCGTACCGTTTGGTTCTGAGCTGACCGGCCTCAGCTTCGCGGTTACATTCACAATATCCTTCGCCGGGATAATGGGATCCACAGCAATGGTAACCCGTCCACGTAGACGTTCTGCTCCCCGCCCAGTCCTGATTGGTGCAACTAGATCAAAATGCTCAATTAGAAAATGGACGGTGGAGGTATACCGCCGACCCTGACTATCATCGGCGATCACACGGATATTATGATTGCCCTGGGTGAGCTCTGTAGGGCGAAGCGTAACCAAAGCAGGAATACTCCCATTTTGATCAAGTTCCTCTCCATCAATCAGCACTGTGACCTTCTCCAGCTTGATATCTGGGTCATCGATACAAACGGTAGTCACATCGGTTAGAGGTGTCCCGGTAAGTAAATCGAGACGTTCAGTACCATTTCCCAGTCGTAGGCTAACTGGAGGCAATTTAAGGCCATCGTCGGTTAACCACCAAATCGGTTGTGTAAGTTGTGGTAAGTGGGATATCTGTTCCTTGATTTGTCGTGTTGGGTGTAGACCCCACATCTCGAAGAAGGGTGTGAGGTTATAATTGGCAACCTCCGACGCGGTAACAATGAACTGCTGTATCTTTTCTTGGTCAGTGGCAGGTTGCTCGGACTGCGGAACTTCCCGGTACGCTCGGTGTAAGGCCGGGTAAAAGTCTTCGCCAAATGCAAGATCCAGTTGCCAAAACATGACAAGGTTATGGTAAAAGTCGTCGATCACATTGTAATCCCTATTCGGATTATTGAAATGGGCGAATGCTTGATCCCATATTCCGCTGAATGGAACCGGCATAGAATATAGATCCAATCGATCGAATTGATCGAAGATTATGTCATTAATTGTAAGGGGGGGAAAGTACTGGGGGCATCTAGAAGCATTTCACAAACTAGTAAAAAGGGGCGTTTCCGGTTGAGTGTATTAGGTGAAATGGATCTAGATGTCCAAACGTTCGCTAATGGTAAACCTCGGTTTATCGCCGGTGTTGTTGAGGTCTTCAATATACCGCAGATAATCGATGATGCACTAACACCCACTAGGGGCCGAAAACCCGACATTCCCTATGGCACTGTAGCAAAGCTTATGCTTATTAATCTTTGTGATGATCACCATCCTTTGTATCTGCTTGATGAGTATTTTAGGAACAAGGATCTGGACTCCATGACGATCGTTTCGGCAACTACTTGGACAAGATGGATGAGGGTAATCCCCGGGCCATCTTTAGTGCAATATCCACCTATGTGTTCATGAAATATGGCTTGAGTATTCGCAGTCTAAACTACGATACCACATCCAAGGTAATGTGGGGCGAATATGAAAGCGAAGACGGACGAATCGGTGTGATTTCTATTACCTTCGGACATTCGAAAGACAAAAGACCTGACAAAAACCAGCTTAAGATAGGGATTGGTACGGCAGATGGAGTTATTGTTGATGCCAAAGTGCTGTCAGTCAATTACGATGACAAGACCTACAACAATGACGTTTTAGATGATGTACCTGTAATTCTAGACAAATACGAAGTAGCTATGGATAGCTTTTATTACGTAGCTGATAGCTCCTTCTTTACCGAGGGTAATATTAGGAAGGCAATAGACAGAAGGATCAATTTCATTACTAGAGTGCCAGGAACGGTTAGCATTACCCAAGAACTACTGGACAAAGCATGGAACCACCCCAACAGCTATCGTCCGTTTACCTTGGAAAACGCTCAAAGCAAGCAGGTTTTCTATGAAATCCAAGATGATGTTGGGGAATACCGGGGTACTACCTTGAAGTTTGCCGTGTGTTACTCCCATAGTCTCAAAGAAAGGAAACGTAAAACCAGGGAGAAGAGGGCCGAAATAGAGCAGAAGAAGCTGGAAGAGTTAAGTAAGCAATATGCCAAACGAGAGTTTGCCTGTGAATCCGATGCCAATAAGGACATAGAACTGCTTCTGCACAAATAGCTATCAAAACTAGAGTATCACCAAGTAGTCCCCCAGGAGAAACGACGGCGAGGTCGACCAAGGCTCAAGCCCGTAGCGGATAAGCAGTATGTTTACCAACTTGTCATGGAGTACACCCCTGACGAGGATGCCATAGAAAGACTAGTCAAACGTGATTGCACCTTCGTTTTGGCAACTAACGATTTACGCCTTAGCGGAGAACAGATCCTTACCGAATACAAAACACAGAGCAGTGTGGAAAAGAAGTTCCAACAGTTAAAATCTCCACACTTTGTTAACTCGCTTTACCTGAAAAAACCATCCCGCATAGAAGCCCTGGTGTATATGCTTCTCATAACCATGATGATTCTGTCGGTAGTGGAACGAGTAGTTCGGCGGGAGATGAAACAAGAAGAAGCTACGGTAATTGGTCCCGGTGGCGTAAAGATGACTCAGCCAACCTTGAGGGCTATCCTGGGCATCTTCAACTTTGTACCGCATAACAGAATCATCCACAAGAAAGAGGTGGTCCGCAAACTGTTACAGCCTCTAACCGATAGTCAACTTAAGATCCTGAGGTGTTTAGGGTTGTCACCGACCCTCTTTACAGAAACGAGTTGACTGCTAAAAAATCAGGCGATTTGCACGCTTATTCAGCGGAATAAGGGTGGTGTAGCAAATGCCAGGTATTTGCCCAAGTTTCCGGGCGAAAGGGGAACGACTCACTATACCTGTTGAATCACGCTTCTTTGAATTCTAAGCGATATAGGACTTGAAGCTATGGTTACGAAAGACGCTTACACTTCGCGACAACACTGCACCCATCTGGGCACAACGGTGGGCCTTCTTATTTCGTTGAGGCGTGGACGGACGCTATGTAAGGAAGAGGCGGATTACCGAATACTACCATAGAAATCGTTGCGCTCATAAGACTAGTCGTTTCGACCCAATTACATAACCAATGCATGTCCGATAAACCTAAAAACCTGGCTGATCAATCCAAGATGGGACTTTCAAGAACCACTAGTTCTCTCTGTCCAGGAATCTCTACTCCTTTGCAGGAAGTCGCTTCTTCCGGCCCTTAACTGCACTGAGGAGAAACTCTAGTTCTTCCATCCGGAAGGCGAGTAAGAATACACCATAGACGATGATACCTATAAGCATAGGTATCGCCATCTGCAGTAACCTACCCCGGGTCGTAGCAAGGGATACCCATTGACCCACCAGATTACTGGACAGATACACCACAACTCCCATCACCAATGATGCCAGTGAGGACTTCACTACACTTGTGAGGATTCGTCCCCCATCGATGCCACCAAGCTTCTTGCGGAGGATCAAGATATAAACTATAAAGTTCACCGTTGTTGCCACGGAAAAGGCAAGGGCCAAACCACCATAGTCAAGGCCGGTGAAATTCAGGAAGAGGAGGCTTAAAGCAGTGCTCACGATTACTGATAAGATCCCGATCTTAACCGGCGTTTTCGTATCGTATAGGGCATAGAACATTCTGCTTGTGAGCTGGATCCCAGAAAGGGCCGGCAGGGCTAGTGCGTAAAAGAACAAGGCATAGGCAGTGGCTTGGGTATCCGCGACCGTGAACTCACCCGTCTGAAACAAGAACCGTACAATCGGCTCCCCCAATACTAGTAAGCCAAGACTTGCCGGAATCGTAATGATCAGTACCGTACGTAGTCCCAGGGAGTATGTTTCCTTCAGCTCCTTGTAGGCATTAGTTGCTGCAAGTCTCGTTAGTAAGGGAAAAACAGCGGTGGAAATACCCATGGCAAACACCCCGAGGGGGAACTGCATTAAGCGATTTGCCAGGCGCAACGCTGTAATGCTACCTTCAGCTAGACCAGAAGCAATGTTTTGGCTAATCATGAGGTTCAACTGGTTAACCGACAGCCCCACCATAGCTGGCAACATCAAAGCCCCCATTTTACGGATACCAGGATGTCGTAAATCTAAGATAGGTCGATAGGCCCTAGTATAGCGCAGTAAAACCGGTAGCTGTATGGCGAAATTGCCAAAGGCGCCCACCACCAAGCCGACAGCCATGCCAAACACACCGTACTTAGGACCCAAAACGTATGCTCCGGCAATAATCCCTAGATTATATAGAATGGGACCGACCACCGGTGCTGTAAAATGCTGATAACTATTCAGTACACCCATTTCAAGACCCGCCAGTGCTGTGAATAGTACCGCAGGAAATACGATCCTCATCAGCTGCACTAGCAAAGCAAGCTGCTCTCCAGAGTAATCGTAGGCCACAAGGGGTGCTAACTGGGGTGTAAAGATCTCACCAACAACAGTAAAGATCAATAATAAGATCACAGTGGCTGTGATAAAGGTACTGGCCACATGCCAGGCGGTCTCTTCATCATCCTGGGCCAGATAGGAGGTAAAGACAGGGATAAAGGCGGCAGATAGGGCTCCGCCCACCAGCAAGTAGTACATCAAGTCAGGAATACCGAAGGCGGCAAAATAGGCATCTGTCTGCTGGGTACGGCCGAATACCTGGGCTACTGCCCGCTCCCGCACTAATCCCAGTACCCGACTGATGAAAATACCGATCATAACAATAGTGGCATTTCTTGCCACTTGACGATTTGACATTTGATTTACTCCCATCGTGGGCGTCCTCTTACTATTATGGTCATTCCTCTCATTTCCTGCAATACCCAAAGGCTTGTCCACCAGGACCCCGTCAAAGTCAGGATGTGTATACACTTAGGGTAGGTGCTCCGTTTTAGAGTTGTTCTGTTTTCAGAATGGGATTTCCGTTTCGAACAATGACGTGGATTACTACGGCTAATTT
>JALNWK010000008.1 GCA_023230925.1 Limnochordia bacterium | reverse complement strand
GGTCCTTTCTTGCTCGAAAGATAGCACTTTGTTCTGACGACGAAATAACATATCGGATCCTCCTTTCTAAATCAGTGTGGCTATAGTGGGTCGAAGACCGACCCGCGGGATAAATTTCTCCCCGCCTTCTATATCTTATTATGAAACCCAATTAAATGCAAGGGATAATCGTGGTATTTTGAAAAATAACTGCTGGGAGTGATATTTCACAGGGAAATCGTTGGAAATCCCAGGCCCGATAGGTAATGCTAAGGGTCTGGGACTGCACAGGGTATTGAAGAGATACTGTTGGGCCCGGGATAGATCTGAGTGAATGGCTAGGCCATCGAGTTTTGCGGATGTTCTTTGGAGACTAAGAGCAGCCTGTCGTACGGCGCGGCCAGGTATGTGTACTAAGCTCTTGGCATTTAGACATTGTCACTATTCATCTTGGTAGTAAACAACAGGATGGCTACCGACCAAATCAAGATCAAACCAAGTGCCAGAAAGCCATGCGTTTAGATTGGTTAACAAGGCACCACAGACATCGCCGACTTGCTTGTCGTTGAGCAAACTACCAGAAAGTAAGCGATCCCAATAAACAAAACGGCGGCTGGGATTAACACTACGATTGCGAGTGGTACATTCATACTAATGGTCAATCCAAGAAAGAATGCGACGAACAAGCACACGGTAATCTGTAGTGTGTTCATGGGTAGCAGCGGAAGCGTATACCGGAGGAGGAAATCGCTGGACGTAAGTGGGGATGTGAACAAGTGAGCTGGTTTTGTTCTTAGCAGTTAGCATCCCAGCAAAGAGTGAAATGAATGACAGACCGAAAACTGCGATCCCCGGAGCCTGATTTCTGTGTTTGGCAATCGAGAAGTTTAGGGAAGGGGGTGCGGACAATTTCTTGGACTTTTCCCGCGATCCACGTCGTTCATTAACGAGCGCATGCTCGGGCGTTTTTCCTGAAGAATGGTTGCTCACAACAAAACCGGGTTGATATCAAGCTACACATTGTATTTGTCTTTTGTACCCTTCAAAAAAGTCTCTCCATGTGAGGGTTCTTTCTTCAGCCACCCGCTCCTCGGCGACCTTGGGCTTACGACAAGCGTCGTTGGTACCTTTCAATGCTGATAATAACCATATCTCCATACCCATTCTTGGTCCCCTCGATGGGACCAAGAATGGGTCGTGACACATCCCGGGAAATGTCTGCGGTGACCAACCTACAATTGCCTTTCATCATCTACCCGTCACAATTATCGTGGTTAGCGATCTCTTTTGTTCTTCAGTGGGTAACTTGAGTTTGCCATTTCCAACAAGCTCCTTCAAGCAGTGCAAGATGAACCATCCGTCGGCATGAAAAATATACTGCATTGTGTAGCTCTGCATTTTCCGCAGATGCTTGGGAGTGTTCTCCAAGACTAACGAGACAAACGGAGCTTTTAGTTCATCAAATTTTGCCCGGTACTTCTCTTTGATTCCCTCGCCGATCCCCAGCAATCTCTGCTTTGCCTCATTGTTGAGCCACACAATTTGCAGTGATGCTGTGAAGAACTCGTCAGGTTTGCCATTAGTTGTGAGATACCCTTTTTCAGCCATGTAAGCGAACTCATCTGGAGAAAGCTGATCTCCACTCATAAACCGCTCGAACAAAGATAGATCCCGTTTTACCGTTTCTTGGTAGCTATCGCCAATTCGCTTGGTTGACCACTCTGTATCGATCGTCCATAGAAGTAGGTCATGGTTACCGTTCCAGCAGGGCCCGCACCAGTTCTTCATACTTTCCATGTATTTGGGCGGTTCCATATTAGGATTGAATATTGAGGCGTAGGTAATGTTGTGTCCACCGTCGGGACGAATTGTCGCAACCTCCTCAAACGAAATCGAAGCATCCTTCTCCCCGCTATATGCAGCAATGTATGGAATCAGAGACCACTGCGCAAAATTGTGATCGTTATTGGGAAAGAATACACCCTGATCATTTAGAGCACCGCTCGTAATCAGCTCGTCATACAACTCGTTTGCAAATAATCTTGCCGCTTGTTGGTACATGTTGCTTTGCATCAGGTTTTGCTCTGTGGTCGGTTCATCGATGAGCATGTTAGCTAGGTATCTAGTGCCTTGTCGAAACAGAAATCCGTACTCCTCAAGATACTCCGCTTCACTCTCCACAAAAACGGGAGAGACACCGAGACATTGGGCAATTTCATTGACTGTTTTTGCATCGTGTCGTACTAAATAAACAATGTTCTGCGGGAGTGTACCACGGAAAAAGTTGTTACTTCCGCCTTTGGTACCGATTGACCCACTGAATCCGCATAGTCCAAATCTAATCGGGTCGAATTTCAGTTCGCTAGGATTTCTCATCGTCCTCATACCCCTTTTCAGATCCCTCTTTGCTTCGAACAGATGCCACTTTACAGTCCCCAGTGGTAAATCTAGCGCTTTAGCTATTTCAGCCTGCTTTTTGTTTTCGTAATAATACATGATTACGATCTGTCTTTGTAGCTTGGCTAAATAAGCAATCTCGGCATGGAGTTTTGCCTGTGTTTCCCTCTGAACCACACTAAGGAAGACATCATCATTGGAGGGCAATGTTTCTAAGAGTTCCTCCATGGGTGCACCTATACCGCTTCTTTGTCTCCCACGGTAGTAGTTGGCCAGTGCGTTATGTGCGACTGTCCATACAAAACGGTCGATCGACTCAATGTCATCGCGTTCTAGCAACGTGCGATACATTCTTAGGCAGATCTCTTGCGTCAAATCCTCTGCATCCTGCGGGTTTGCGCATCGTTTTAGGCAAAACCCATAAATCGGCTTCATGAACTCAGTTGCGATCTGTTCGGCTGTTCTTTGTTCCATTATCTGATCTCCTTGAAAGCTTTCACCTATATAGACACATGACTTGAAGAAAGGTTGGGAAATAGAACCGCCCAAATCCGAACCTTTGGTACGATGATAGACTTCTGGAATTAGACTCTCTTTTGCCTTTGCCGATTTCAGCATTCCTATTTGCTGAGTAGATTTCTGTGAAATCAGGTAATAAGTGGTTCCATTACGATCATATAGGCACTTCAATCCAACCTCACGCTAGAAGCCGCTGTCTATTGCCACATCCACTACTCTTTCGTCGAAAGACTGCAAGGCCTGCGCCGCTTTGGTTAGCCGTAGGGCGCGTATGGTTTCAAAGGGCATTCGACCTGTCAGGTCCTTGAACATTCGGGCGGCATGATATTTGCTGCATCCAGCGTAATATCCTCATCCAAATGTGCAATGTTGCATTCTGCTTACAGATTTGGCTTTGTCCGATAATTCCATTCTCCACTTCCAGCTATCCAGTATAGCAAGAACAACAGGTAATCGCTCGACCGGTATTGCGAAATTAAAGCCTTGAAAATATTTCGATCTGTTTCCACGTTCCATCCATACCAAGAAACATCACCTGCATCTTTGCATGGGTCGTATTCGCGCCACTTCTTAAGTCCCATTATTAACCAGTCTTGGCTATCAATACCACACACTCCACATGGGATGTTTGCGGGAACATGTCTACGGGGACAACCCTCTGCACTTGGTATCCGCCTTGAGTTAGATAGGAAAGGTCCCTGGCCAATGATGCTGGGTTGCAGGATACGTAGATTAGATTTGGAATATTGTTGTGCAAAAGGGCATCAATTACTTCGGGAGCACAGCCCCTACGGGGTGGATCCACAAGCAGCAGATCAACGTGTTCTCTAGGGAGTAGGGTAGGGAGGATTCTTTCTACTTTTCCCGTGTGGAACTGGCAGTTGTCCACTTGGTTATGCTTGGCATTCCTTAATGCATCAAGTATCGAGGACGGATGCTCCTCAATCCCGATAACCTTTTGCACTTGGTCACTGACGTAAATGCCGATGGTTCCAGTTCCACAATAGGCATCCACAACGGTCTTGGTGGAAGGCTCAATTGCATCCTTCACTGTATCGTATAGTCTTCTTGCTTGTAGGGGGTTTATCTGAAAGAAAGAGGTGGCCGAAATAATGAACTCATAGGTACCCAACTTTTCAAATATGTGATCCCGACCGTCAAGGAGGAAGGACTGCTGACCGAGGATCCTGTTTGTATTGTCAATGTTTACGTTCTGTACAATACCTACCAACTCGGGGATTGCTCTTCGGAGTTGGCGGGTTAGCTGCTCTTTACGGGGGAGGGGTTTGGGTGAGTTTACCACAAGAACTAGCAACAGTTCGTTATGGGAGAAACTGACCCGGGAGACGGCATGACGAATCAGACCGGAGCCCGTTTTTTGGTCGTAGCAACTGATGCCAAGGTGTTGAAGGATACCAGGTAGTACCTGGACTAATCTAGCACTGAGGGGATGCTGGGGTGGGCAATCGATACACGGAATGATCCGATGGCTATCCCGTTCGTAAAAGCCCATCACTATCTTTTCGTCGATCGTATCCACCGGATACTGTGCCTTATTTCGGTAACCAAAGGGGTTACTGGGTACAATTGGCTTGAACACCCTTTCGTCTAGCTGAAGCCCTCCGATGCGGGTTAGCGCCTTGCGGACTTTACTCTCTTTGTAGGCAAGCTGTCCCTGGTAGGAGAGATGACTAACCTGACACCCACCACACTGGGGGTATGTAGGACATTGAGGTATCACCCGTTGTACCGATGGTGTGGTGATTCGCCGGATAACTGCCGTGGCGTAGTTCTTTTTCACCAAAGTGATCTCAACTTCTGCCTCTTCGTCAGGGAGTAGTCCATCAACGAAGACGACCATATTGTCTATGCGCCCAACTCCTTGACCGATATCATTTAGGTCATTGGCCCGTAGGCTGAGTAATTGTCCGGGTCTAAGGTTCATGAAACTCTCTCCTCCTAGGGGAGGCGTCGTTTGATCCGATAGGCCAAAACTGAGCTAATCACCGCCTTAATCAGATCCAAAGGAATAAAAGGGTAGAAACCAATCTTCAAAACCTGATTGAGGCTGATAGCCTGCCCCATGTAAAAATGTAAGATCAGTGCTAAATAAGGGATCCCAATAAGATATATTACCAAGATACCGGCTATCGATGCAACCAAGTAATTGACATAGGTCCTGCCGAACTTCTCAAGGATTAGTCCGGCTGTGTAGGCCGCCAGAACAAAACCGAGGAGAAAACCAAAGGTGGGATTCAGCACATAGGCAATGCCACCAAAGGGCGGAGCTGCAAAGACAGGAAGACCAATCAGTCCAAGGAGAATATACAGGAACATGCTCACCGAACTCAACTTTTTACCGAGGACCGTACCAGCAAATATGGCTACAAAGGGCAGTAGACTGAAGGGAACAATATCTGCAGCGAAGCGCAAGAGCATGGCCGCGATAACTGCAAAAGCAGCAAACAGCCCAACTTTTGTGATGTCAAGGGTGCTAAAATGCATTGAATCATCTCCCAGAGGCTTATCTTGGGAGTATTGTACTGCTATACGCGGGACTTGTCAACCGGCAATTGTAAGTGGGTTGACAATGAAGAATAAAATAAAAGAAGGGTCAGGCCGGATTCCCGGCCTGAGTGCGATGACTGGACCCACTGGGGATGAACTGGGTAATATCAGCATCTAGGAATTCTTGACCAAGTTTTTTGGCTGCACCTACACGATGATGCCCGTCCAGTACATAATACTTCCCATTCAGTTCATATACCTTAATGGCGGCAAAGGGTTCGCCGCGTTCCATAGCACGGGAAATATTGTGGGACCGCTCTTTGCTGAAAATCCCTTTAAACCGGAAGTCAGCATCAATATCATGGGAACGGCCAACGCTTCCAACGATCCTATCAACTTCAACCGGGTGAACCCCAAGTGCTCGTCGATATAACACAGGGTATTTGGTCCTTTCCTGGTCAAAAGACAACACTTTCTTTCGACGGAACAACATTTTTACATTCCTCCTTTCGCAAAAAATGCTAGTGGGTACAAACTGGTACCCGCGGGACAAATTTCTCCCCGCCATGTATATTCTAATATTAAACCACGGTAAATGCAAGGGTCTAAAGTAGGTTTTTGGCGTTAAAAACAGAATATGTATCATGATTCAGGTCAGAAACGGTTCTAGGGACCTAATGTAAGTTGGAATCAGGTAATTGAGGGAATAGCAGGGTAAGTAAAGGATTAGTATCCGTCAATTAGGTTGATTAATAACTCCAATGGGGCCTGGGGATCAAGTACTTCGGCTAGATGAGCCGGGCCTTGAATTGGTAGGTTAAGGAAAATGCGCCGGGCCCGTTTTTTCCCTAAGCCGGGGATACTCTCCAGTTCCTGTAGGGAAGCTTGGTTAATCGCGAAAGGTATCCTAATGCCAGTGATGGAACGAAAACCGTGGTCAATTATCTTCACTGTTAATGGGGTGCCCAGGGGGTAGTTTCCTGGTACTCCCACCCGAATGGGATAACTGCCCAGTTGTCTACCGAAGGTGATTGGGCCTTCGGAGGCTTCCATGATCACATCCTCCAACACGGTGCCGATGGGGTAGAGCTGTTGGAGCATCGGTTTATTAATTTGTTCATTGATGGTTTGCTTATATTGCTTGAACCGGAATTTATCAACTTTCTGCGGGGTGTAACCCCCCACAGGGCGTACTTGCCTTACATTGATCCGCCTAAGCAGCAGCCCTTGATCACGGATTTGCTGTAAATAGGAGAGGTTAATCTCATAGGTCGCCTTGGTTTCGCCCTGTAGACCGTGGAGAAAATTGATCCCTGGTAATAATTTGCATAAACCAGCTTCTCTTACTCCTCCGATTTCGTTTATGATCCTGATGGCATCCTGAGCAAGTCTCGGTGAAGTGCCAATGTTGTTTGCTACCAATACCGCAGGGTCAGCTGATTCAAGACCGAAGGATGCCACATCCTGGGGGGTATTGTGCTTAACAATGGTCCTGATGATGTCTTTGCATTCCGGGTGCGTAGCAACGGTGGTGGGGTTGACATTATCCATGTGGAGCATTTTTAGATCGGGAGCTACATGCCGGATACCCTCATACAGACTAGTGATAGTCTTAACTCCCAACTTGTGGCCGGTTCTACCGAAGGAGAGGAGATCCGGTTGACAGCCGAGGCGAAAATGGCGAATTCCATATTCGTAGAGGATCTTGACTTCGGCAATGATGTCAGGAACCCGGCGTACATAACGCACGGTTTTCAACCGCTCGCTGCAGAAGGTACACCCTTGGTTGCGCAGGCATCCCCGAAAGGTTTCCAGTTCACAGACTACTTTAGGGAAGTTAGGATGTTTGAGCACAACCTCCGCTCCTAGGATCGCCCAGCGCGCCAGGGATGCGACAAAGGGTTCATCTAAGACGGGGCCTTGTAATACCCGGTATACATCTAAGGCCGCCGCTTCACCTGTGTAGTGCTCAATGCTTGGCACAGACAATCCAAGTTCGGCTAAGGGTCCGGATAGATATGTCAGGACGCCATAGTCATGCAAAAACCCGGCCAGCTTAGTCAATTCTGCGATGCTAATCGGTCGACCTCCCAGATAGCGACCGGGAACCGGGGTTCCACACACAATCACCACCAAACGCCCCTGTTGTTCAGCGGCCCAGTCTTTCAGCTTGGCTCTGATCTGGTCGATGGTAAAATAGTCAATAGACGTTGCGCCAGCATCCCGGCAGGCTCCATACATATAGCGGATATGGGGTGATAGGTATGGTGGAACACCTAAACAAGATGGTTCGTCGATATAGCCGTCCAGAATTGTAACGTCGCGCACACTAAATCCTCCAGGGTAGGTGATAGACACTACTTAATCTATCACAGATTCTCATTCTCTACCACCTCCATTTCCCGTAAGATAAAGGAGAAAATTTGATGGAAAGCTAATAATATATTAGTAAGACCTCTTCTATACAGTAAGACCAGGAACGGTATGAATATCTACTATTCGGAGGTGTCAAGGATGCTCAGCGGAAAACTTGTAGTGGTTGGTGAGTACAACAACCTAGTGGCAGCAGACCTAGCGAAGACAAGACTGGATTCTAGCGGGATCCCCTCGGTACTTAAAAATGAGAGTATTGCCCAGGTCTACCCAGGGGCCGTTTTTGCCTTTGGTGGGATCAAACTATTGGTGCGGGAAGAAGATGAGAAACAAGCTCTGGACATTCTTAAGGATGTAGTGACAGATGAGGGTGAAGAGGAACAAGGCTACTAGCATTTCCGGCTTTGTTTAAAGGCTCCAACATAGTTGAAAAGTCCCTCATCCTGTAGTAAGCTTAACCTGTAGGGTAAGCTAGTGATTGATTTAGGGGTTTGAAGATTGGAATTTCCCGTAAAAGTGATGCTAGATAGCAATGCCTTTGACTTGGTCGCAGCAGATGATGTTTTGCCCCATTTTCTACCCATAATAAGACGAGGTTATCTTAGGTTTCTTTCTACCCCAATTCAAGAAGGGGAGATAGCCGCCATTTCCGATGGGAGAAAACGCAGTCAGCTGCAAACAGTGCCGCGCCTTGTAGTCGCTACTCCTGAGGCTAGCACCGCAATGCCGGATGAGATTATCCTGCACACTGCGCAAGAGTATGCTGATATTCTTGTCACCGAAGACAAATTCTTAACCGAGCGATGTGAGCAGAATGCGTCATGTCGGGTGATGAATTTTAAACACCTGTTGGGTCTGATGATTGAATTGAGAACCCACATAGGAAAGGGTTGAAAGTATATGTCAAAGAAGATATACCGTTCCCGCACTGATAAAAAGCTAGGCGGTGTTGCCGGAGGAATTGCTCGATATTTCTCCATCGACCCGAGTCTTGTCCGGTTACTCTGGGTGATCGCGTCATTGTACTGGGGAGCAGGACTAATCTTCTACATTGCTGCTTGGATTATTATTCCCGAGGAACCGGAATGGGATACCATAGATATCCACGATGCAAAAGTCGATGACAACTAATTGACATGGTAAGGGGCGAGGGTTTTGGCAAAGAGGCTTTATAGATCTAGAACTGACCGGATGATCGGTGGTGTCGCCGGAGGGTTGGCTGAATATCTAGACGTTGATCCTGTACTCATCCGCTTGTTATGGGTTATCCTTTTGTTTACCGGTGTGGGGTTAATCGCGTACATCGTAGCTGTGATTATTATTCCCGAGTCATCTGGTTTTGGACCCGTAGAACCAACTGCTAGTCGCACAGACAATGAAAGCCGGATGTCTTCCCAGCAGGTAATAGGCATAATCTTAATGCTTCTTGGCCTATTATTCCTAGTACGAAATTTCGTGCCTGGAGTTGTGTTCATTCGGTTCAGGAAGTTCTTCTGGCCGGCGGCACTAATTGTCTGTGGAATCGCATTAATCGTGAACAGCACGAGAAAGGAATAGGGATATGGCCCCCTCACGTTTATTTGGTGGAATTCTGCTATTGTTTCTAGGTAGCATATTGCTACTTAACAACCTAGGGATGCTGAGCTGGTCCATCTGGTCAAGTTTGTATCGAGCTTGGCCGGCTCTATTGATCCTACTTGGGTTTAGTCTTCTTGTGGGCAAGCGGCGTTCCATTTTGGGGACAATCTTATTGGTTCTTCTGGTGATAGCATTGGGGTTTGGTGTGTTTTTCTGGGTTTTCTTCTATGTGGGGGATGTGCACGAGGTGCAACGCAGCACCTTTAGTGATGGGTTTCCCGGTGATGTTTCCGAGGGTCGGTTGCACATGGATATTCCCGCAGGTAGCCTGGAGGTGAAGGCAGAGCCCTCATTGCAGATGGTTAACTCCACCTTCTCGGTCTACGACCAGGCGCCAAGGTGGGAGGTAACCCGCATCGGTAGCGTCGCTGAGTACTCCCTGTCTCTTCCGAGGAAAGACTGGTTTTTTGGTGGCTCCCGTCGTGCTAAGGGTGAGGTGTTTATTGCTAATCAGGTTCCCTGGCACTTAGTGATCAAGATGGGTGCTGGTAAGCTAGAGGCGGATCTACGTTCTGCAGTGGTGAAGAGCATGAATGTGGACGTGGGCGCAGGAGATCTGGATATTATCCTCGGGGATTCCCAGGTTGAGGCAAGTATCAACATAAACGGCGGGGTGGGCAATGTGACCATTCGGGTGCCACGTAATGCCGGAGTAAAGGTTATTAGTAAAGGCGGAATCACCGCCAAGAACTTCCAAAAAGGGCTCTTACAGATCGATGATAGAACGTGGATGGACGAAGGTTATTCTATTGCCGGTACGAAGTACACCATTTCACTGAATACAGGTGTGGCCAAAATTGGCCTGGAACGGTACTAATCAGATTACGGAGCTTGGGTATATACAAAAACGGTGTTAGTTTTCCGTCGTCTAGATTTATGGGGAAAGGAGTTGGTATCATGCGACGGTTGTTGCCCATAGTGTTGGTTATACTAGTTGTTATTACTGCTGGCTGTGAAGTAAAGATCTTGTTTTCAGATGAATATGGATTCGAAGATGATCGGGGAAGGTGGGAGGTCTGGGTTGATCCCGCTGTTTCCGGATACCAGAATCCGTGGAGACTGGAGCGGGATACACGATATGCGCGAAGCGGTGATTATGCTCTTAAGGCATCATTTTACAAGAGCCTATCCGAAAGACCCTACGCGCTGTGGATAGAAAAGCCCCTAGAGGCTTTCTCCTATGCCCAGGTCCAGGTAGTGATTAAGTTTGCCCTATATACCGAAGATCAGAGTATGTTTTGGGACGCCCGGGCCTATGTCGGAACGAGGGCCCCGGCAAATATTCAGGAATTTCAAAGACTTGATTACCCAGAAGGCTCTCGTAGTTGGCGGGTATATGAGTATGAGACCATATTAGAGCTGGACCAATATGGCGTGATTTGGGTGGCTTTGGGGCTTAATCCAGAGTACCATGATGATTTTACATTCTACATTGATGATATCAGTGTCGAGGTCAAAAACATACAGATTTAGGCTGGCGACGCCTCCATGTTTTGGAGGCGTTTTTGACCTGTATTGCATTCTTGTTGCGATTAGGCGCCGCTTTGGACCCGTAAGGTTGCTTTGCTTCCTACATGACCTAACATTTCTAAGCCGTTAATGACCAGACGAAAACGACACCCTAGTAAATCAGCTGCTCTTTTACACATATCCATCCGGGACAGATAGATGGTGAAATAGTCCATTACCTGGCAGATACGATTGTCAAACTCGATCTCTAGGGCAATGATCTGATTTGGTTCATCTACGGTAACCTTCGACTGACTAATGGCTAGGTTTACCCGGTCATGGATGTCAGTGGAGTTCTTCTTATTGGTCCGGGTCCGATGGGCATCACTCTTATCCGCAATAATCAGTGCTGCCGAGATAGGGCTTACCGGATGTCCAATCTCCTCTTCATGGTTTGCGATGGCGGTGGTAATCTGGGTGATCTCCTCTAGAGGCATATCCAGTTTCCGAAGCTCATGAAAGACTATATTTGCACCTGTAGGTCCGTGGTACTTCCGGTTATGCATATTACCAATATCGTGTAAGTAGCCTGTGATGGCACCCAATTCCACAGTACGGGCGGGATAACCCAATGATTGTAGGATGTAGGCGGTCACCCGAGATACGTAGTTAACGTGGCGCATACCATGCTCGGTATACCCTCGGGTCGTTAGGTACTCATTGGCCTTTTCAATCATTAGGCGAAAATCCGGATTATCCTTGATTTGTTGAAAAGTGATCATTCAAAACCCTCCTGCCCCTAGTTTCACTTCTACATTCTAGCACACACTTAGTCCCTCAACAATGCCTATGGACTAGGAAGCGTTTTGAGGAAACTACCCGGCAAAAGCAGTTTGTGGTATAATCCTCGTACAGACTCCTGGTTCTTGCGGGGGTGGACGGAGGAATAGGATGAGCACTGAAGATAGACAAGCATCTAAACCATTGAAGATCCTTGCTGTAAGTGATTACCCCCATGCCTATTTATACGATCACTTTGATCGGGAAAAGTGGACTGATATCGATCTAGTTATTTCATGCGGCGATTTAGACAGCCGGTATTTATCCTTTTTAGTCACCATGATCAACGCTCCGCTCTTCTATGTCCGGGGCAACCATGATGCCCACTACGATGAGCGTCCTCCCGAAGGATGCGACGATATCTCAGACAAGCTTGTGGTGTATAAGGGCCTGCGGATCTTAGGGCTTGAGGGAAGTAGATATTACAATGGTGAAGGGGTGCAGCGTACCGAGCGGCAAATGCGGTGGCAGGTATTCAAATTACGGCGGCAGCTGCGGAAGCATCAAGGAGTAGATATTATCGTCACCCATGCACCACCGGCGGGGGTACATGAGGGTAAGGATCACGTGCACCGCGGCTTTACCATTTTCCGCGACCTGATTACCCGCTACTCACCCCGCTACTTTCTACACGGACATACCCGGATTGTGTTCCTAAACCGGGATCGCCTAACCGAAGTAAACAACACCAAGGTCATTAATGTATCCGGGTACTATGTAATCGAGGTGTAGGGCTCGGATGCCAGAAATCTGGTCCATCACAGGGTCCTTGACCTCTTTTCTGGCATTAAACTAGCTAACGTAACGCTTTGCGGTGGTGTTCCCGATCAGGTGAGTGATAAACTGACGGGCAGTTCGTCCTGAGGGGCCGTTGTACTGCATTTGCCACTGGAGGGCCATTTTGTGTAAGCGTTCTCGGTCCATTTCCAGCTTGCTTTCCGTGGCCAAGGCGTCGACGATGTTCAGGTACATTTTCTGATCAAGGTTGGGGTAGAGAATCCGGAGGCCAAACCGATCAGCCAAAGAGAGCTTCTCCTGGGTGCTGTCCTGGGGATGGACCTGTTGGTCATCGAAGTATTCGGCGATCAGATGCCTTCGGTTTGAGGTGGCATAGATTAAGACATTCTCTGGACGAGGAGTTAGCCCGCCTTCTAGGGCGGCTTTCAGGCCCTTGTACTGGGTTTCTCCCTCCTCGAAGGAAAGATCGTCAATAAAGACGATGAACCGGTAACGTTGTCCCCGTAGCATTTCCGCAAGAACAGGGAAGTAGACCAGATCCTCCTTGCTCACCTCGATCATCCGCAGATCCGTATCCCGGTATTCATTAAGTAGGGCCTTTACTGTAGAGGATTTGCCTGTTCCTCGGCCGCCGAAAAGTAACGCGTTATTTGCCGGATAACCAGCCAAGAAACTTTCGGTGTTAGTTGTGATTAGCCGTTTTTGCTCCTCGTAGTCCACCAACTGATCCAAGCGCACCGGGTCAGTGTGGGTAAGTGGCCATAGTTCCCCACGACCATTCTCCACTACCCAACGAAAGGCCTGGTACTTGGAGAAGATTCCGGTACCCTTCTCTTTATAGTATTTTGCTAAAAGCGGCAAGGCATCTTCCCAGCAGGATTTCTTCAGCAATTGCTGTTTCGTCCATACCTTATCATCATCCTGAACGGTGTGTTTGAGCGGTGTGAAATCGTGCCAGTCTCCGCAGGGCACATCCGATGTAGGATCATCGTAGGCAAAGTCACTTTTTACCCGTTTTTCTATCTGCTCCAAGAGCAGCTTTGAATCAATTTGTGATAGGATCTGCAGACAACGTAAATCTGACTTTACTACAGCTTGCAGTCCCGGACTGATATCCTCAAGCTCGGTGGACTGCAATTTCTTACTAAGAACATTCTCATCGGATAGGATTAGTTCTAGCAAATGGTTCTGCCACAGATTACCGATGATGGGTTCAGCTTTCAGTTCGTATTCCTCGGCCAATAAAGCGGTCAATTCGCTATACTCAAAGCTCAGCTCTTCCACACTGAGGCCGTCTTTCTTGATTCCATAGAGGACATTACCAAAGCTTTGGTAGATCGGATCTCCTTTGAGGTTTCGGTAAATGCTCAGTTGAAAGAAAGCAAGACGTGCTTGTCGTAGTAGGCGCTCACTCATGATCAAACCTCCAACCCTTAGGCTAAGACGATTATACAGTCTGTAGGCGGGGATGACAAGGAGGATCGCCCCCTGGCTTGGTTTGGGACAAGGGGATGTGGTGGGTTAAAGAATTCAAACTATCCCAACCAGTCTTCTCTTTACGCCTGATTGCTTTTGGTTGCTAGCAAAGACGCTTTTGAATGCTGCCTAGATGATCTGGTATTATACCGATTGAGGTGAGAATATGCTGGTGGATTACCATTTTCATTTGCATCGCGACAGCGTTGGGCCAGTGACCTACCAAGCCCCTGATATCATAGAATGTGCGGAACGGGCTAAAGCTAAGGGTATTGAGGAATTGGCCGTTACAGAGCATATTAACCGTTTTATTGAAGCAAAACATCTCTTTAGCCCACTGGAGGGTAAAGCAGACAGTAGAGTCTGGCAGTGGCTCCAAGAGACGCCAACCGGTTGGTTAACCGATTACGTGCAGGCGGTCCAGGGGGCCAAAGAAGCTGGCCTTCCGGTGAAACTAGGTATTGAAGTAGATTACTTTCCCCAGGCAGAGAAACTGATTAAAGACCTGCTAGCCGATTACCCTTGGGATTATGTGCTAGGTTCGGTGCACTTCCTTGATGGTTTTGCAGTTGACTACTCCAAAGATAGCGGATGGCCCGAGCAGGATGTCAATCAGGTTTACGAGGATTACACCGAGCTGGTGATTGCTGCTGCCCACTGTGGGCTTTTCGATGCTATTGCCCATGTGGACCTAGTCAAGAAGTTTGGCGCAAGGCCGGACAGTGATCTAGGACTAGTTTTGGCAAGGCGGTGTGCCGAGGAGTTTCAAAGGGCGGGAGTGGCCGTGGAGGTAAATGCCGCTGGATTACGAAAGCCGGTAAAAGAGATTTATCCCAGTTTGCCAATGCTGTTTCTGTGCAAACAAAGAGAAGTTCCCATTGTACTTGGTTCCGATGGCCATGGAATTGACGAGGTGGGTCTTTTGGTCTCAAAGGCAAGAACATGGGCTCTGCAGGCAGGATATACCGAGGTTTGCACCTTTACCCAGCGTCAGCCTGCATTAAAGCCGTTGTGACCTCATGGTGCAGTTGTAAAAGGAGTCTTGCGGCAAACAGGACTCTGACTCGTTTTTCCGGGGAGACCCCCGTCCGGGTGTAGTGGTAGTTAGACCTTTGGATTACTACCCCAAGGTAGTGCATAAAATCTTCATCGCTTAGGGCAGATAACTTCGGAAGGGTATTGATGTTGGGGAGCTGTCGGGCCAGTTCCCTGACGATCGTGTCTTTACCGAGACCGGGCAGGGTAGTCTGTTCCTTGGTGAAGAACACGGGTTTGGGATCCGGTTCTTGGCTTAGACTGTACTCGTAGCAGATATCTTGGCCCAAGGGCGTCTTGTGGCACAACTCCCTAAGCTCTAGGACAATTGCTTGGGGCACATTTCTTGGGTCCATGCGGCAAAGTCTAACTAACAGATGCTCCATTTCGCGATACGTTGGCGCCAAAACCGCGGAAACGGAGTCTAGGTCATTACGGATCTCGGTAAGGAATTTGAGCAGTGTCTCCACGGTATTAACCTCCTGATTAATCATCCTTCCTTGGGTAGATCCGGTACACTACCCACTCTGTTGCTGCCACGATTACTCCTAGGAACAACGCAGCAAACAAGCTTAGGCGTAAGCTAATAACAAACCGCCCTACGATGAAAGGTATGAATGCTGCACTTTGACCATCGACAATCATTAAAGACCATGGCTCCAACCTAGCAAACACGCGATCATTGACGAGAAACAGCCAGAGCATAACGGCCAACACCAGCACAAGCCGGACCAGTTCCCGGGCACTGGCATAAAAAGGAAGCAAAAAGTAAAGTGCCAAGAAGCAGGCTCCGAACCGGCCTAAGAGTCTAACAAGAAGCATAAAGTCCCATCCTCACTTATCAGGTGTGGGAATATTATGCCCCAAGGACCAGCGGTTTTATCGGCATGTGGCTATGTGAGATTTGCTAAGTTCATTATAGCCTTCTTCAAGAATACAGGCAAGATTATACATTAACTGTGTTTGCTAGAAAGTGGGCTTTATAGAAGTTGCCCTCTTTTCTCGGACAGTGTATAATAAAAGCAAATAAAGGGCTTGGCACATCTGGGCGATTGGATGTTTTCGTGCTAGGCGTAACTCACATCCTGAAAATTGTAAAGTGTCAGCAAATGGTGATGCACTTGGAGGGACTGATGTGAGCAGAGAATTGAGCTTAAATCAACCACTGGGCAGAAACGGTGATTTCACTTTAGAAGATGTCCTGTCGGTCTATGAAACTGGCTACGAAGTGATGGAAAACGAGGAACTTGTCCTTCAAGTACTTAAAGAGCTAGACGCAGCTGATCTTGAATTCTTGAAGGGGTTAGCCCAGTGTATGGATCGGCCAGGATCATTGACCGAGGACTATTCGGTCTGTGAAATCCGCCAAGGACTGCTGATGATTGCGCACCGCATCGGTGAAATTGCAGGAAGCACAAACTGTGCCATGGTTCTTAAGGAGATCCTACGCCTGTTACACAGCTGCAAGTAGTACTTGCATCGGGGGGCAACCGATGCTATAATACTAATGGTAATTATGTTGTTGTGGTCAGTAGTTGTTAGTTTTTGACTTTGCGAATAGGGGTTTGCTTTGCGAAAGAGTGGGTGGATACCCACTCTTTCGTATTATCAGGGCAGGGAGTCTTAAGGAGTGTGGAACATGAAGGCCAAGGATATTGTTGCTCTCGTTGAGGAGCTTTTTGCGGAGGTAATTGATCCGCAGTATGAACTGGTGGATGTTGAATTCGGTTCAGGTAGGAATGGTGCAGCCTTAAGGGTCTATGTGGATAAAGAAGGCGGTATCACGGTGGATGACTGCCAAGATATTAGTACAATTTTAGGACCTCGGCTTGATGAAAGAGATCCCATTGCCACCCCCTATGAATTTGAAGTATCATCCCCGGGTTTAGAACGGCCCCTGAGGAAGTTGGAGCATTTCCAGAAGGTCGTTGGTAGTCAGATCCGGGTCAGGACGTACGGTCCTATTGACGGCCGGAAGAATTTCAAGGGCGAGCTTGTGGAGATCGATGATACCGTGTTGAAGATGAGTATTGATGGAAAACTATACTCTGTACCCTTTAAGCAGGTATCGAAAGCAAACTTGGTTTACGAGTTCTAATATGTGGCCCCGAATAAACTTGGCGCCGAAGGTAAGCGCCCATATTCTTGGAAGGAGTTATTGTAATGAACGCTGATTTAATTGGAGCGCTTAGAGAACTGGAAAAGGAACGGGGAATATCCCGGGAGGTCCTTTATGAGGCAATTGAGGCGGCTATTCTCTCCGCATACAAAAAGGATTACGGCAATAATCAAAATGTGTCCGTTAATATCGAAGAATCCACAGGTTCGATTAAGGTCTATGCCCGTAAGGCAGTGGTAGAGGAGGTTGAGGCTGGGGAGGATGAGATCTCCTTAGAGGAAGCCAAAAGAATCGATCCCCGCTATGAAGTAGGAGATATGGTGGAGACTGAAGTAACACCCAAGGATTTTGGCCGCATAGCCGCCCAGAACGCCAAGCAAGTTGTTGTGCAGCGGATCCGGGAGGCGGAACGGAGTGCCATTTATGATGAGTTCTCCAACCGTGAAGGGGACATTGTCACCTGTATAGTCTATCGTCATGAGGGTGCTAATGTCATCGTAGATCTAGGTAAGACCGAGGGGTTGCTTCTACCATCTGATCAGATTCGCCACGAACCGTACAATCAGGGAATCCGACTTAAGGTATATATCGTAGAGGTGCGAAAAACCACCAAGGGACCCCAGGTTATTGTCTCCCGGACACATCCGGATTTACTTCGCCGTTTATTTGAGCTGGAAGTGCCCGAGATCCATGATGGTATTGTGGAGATCAATGCAGTAGCACGGGAAGCGGGTAACCGTTCTAAGATTGCCGTCTCCTCCCGGGATCCAAAGGTTGACCCGGTGGGAGCCTGTGTAGGGACTCGAGGTATGCGGGTACAAACGGTCGTGCGAGAGCTCAGAGGAGAAAAGATCGACATTATTTCCTACCATCCGGATCCGGGATCCTTTGTGGCCCGGGCCCTTAGTCCGGCGAAGGTCAGTAAGGTGATCATTAATTCCAAGGAAAAGCAGGCCCGGGCAGTTGTTCCGGATAACCAACTGTCCCTTGCCATTGGGAAAGAGGGTCAAAACGCCAGATTGGCAGCAAAGCTAACCGGGTGGAAAATAGATATCAAAAGTGAAAGCGAAATGCAGGAGCTGGCAGAACGGCAGATCTTTGGCAATGTTTCCACTGATGAGCCTGTGGAGGAGAAACCGCCAGTGGCAGAACCTGCGGAGGAAGAAGCCTTGGATGAGGCTATCTTAGAGGGAGTAGGCCCTGAGTCCATTGAGGAGGACATCTCAGCTGAGGCGGAACCTGAGACCGAAGTGGAATTGGATGAAGTCTTCGATGACCTTGGCGCAGATGACCAAGACGGTATGTCTATTGCCATGCGGAAGTTCATGCAACGGATGAATGCGGCGAAAAAGGTGAAGAAGTCCCGCAGGAAAAACGACAAACAACAAGAGGATGATGGGGATGATGAGGAGAGTGTCCTTCGCAGTCTAGCTGATCTAGATCCCAATGACTTTCGTTAAGATAGGAGGGATTCCATGGGTGCAAAAACGCGGATTCCCCAAAGGACGTGTATTGCATGTCGCATGACCAAGGATAAAAGGTCCCTAGTGCGGATTGTACGCACCCCCGAAGGGGAAGTGCTGATGGATTTAACGGGCAAACGGTCCGGCCGGGGAGCATATATTTGTCCCACCGAGGAATGTCTGGAACTTGTCATTAGCAGGAAAGGCATCGAACGTGCCCTTGGATGTTCCCTGGATCCTGAGGAGTTAGCCCGGTTGCGCCATACGATTCTGCGGGCAGATATTGTCGGTCTGGGGAAGCAGGAGCGCTAATGCTACCGCGAAGTTTCTACAGTCTCTTGGGATTTTGCCAAGCCGCTGGGAAAGTGTGTTCAGGCTATAACACTTGTGAGGTAAATATGAACAAGGGCAATGCTTACTTGGTGGTGATTGCAGATGATGCAGCGCCCAACACTAAGGAGTTTTTTGAAGGATTGGCGTTACGTAAAAAAGTCCCAGTGATCAGAGGTGGAGCCAGTGAGCTATTGGCAAGGGCTATTGGAAAACCGAAACGAGTTGTGCTGTGCATTTTAGATCAGCAATTTGCAGCTTCTCTGCTAAATGCAGCAGGGGAAGCGGGAAAATGCTAGATATGGAGGGCGAAAGCATAATGTTACGATCATAATGTTGCTATAGGGGTGATACTCATGCAAAAAACGAGGATTTATGAATTAGCTAAGGAACTAGGGATACCCAGTAAGGAATTGGTTGAATTCCTAGATGATTTAGGGGCCGATGTTAAAAATCATATGAGTACTATTGACGATGAAATCGTGGATCTAATAAAAGAGCATTTTGATGTGGCCGACGAAGAGGAAGGTGCCAAAGAACGTTCAGAAAAGCGTAAGCCTGGGAAAACTACTAAGGGTAACAATCAGCAGCCTACCGAACAGACCAAGCGAAAGACAGAACCAGTCGAGAGTATTGTCTTGCCCAAGACCATTACCGTCCGGGAACTTGCGGATAAGCTTTCGATGCGTCCGGCGGAGCTGATCAAAAAGCTAATGGAACTAGGGGTTATGGCTGGCATTAACCAAGTTATTGATCAGGAAGCAGCCAAGGAAGTGGCCACTCGCGCTGGCTTTGCAGTGAAGCAACAGGAGGTTGAAGCCACGGTGGATTTCGGTAACCTCCAGATCGAAGCCCATCGCCTAGAACCAAGACCCCCAGTGGTGACGATCCTAGGCCATGTGGATCATGGAAAAACAACCTTGCTCGATGCTATTCGGGAGACGAAGGTGGCCGAAGGCGAGGCCGGAGGTATTACGCAACACATCGGAGCCTATCAGGTGGACCTTTTGGGAAAGAAGATTACTTTCTTGGATACACCGGGGCATGCCGCCTTTGCAGAAATGCGCGCTCGGGGTGCTCAAGTCACGGACGTGGTCATTTTGGTGGTTGCTGCTGATGATGGGATTATGCCCCAGACGGTAGAAGCAATCAACCATGCTAAGGCCGCCAATGTGCCAATCATCGTGGCGATCAATAAGAGCGATAAGCCCACCGCAAATCCCGACCGGGTAAAGCAGCAGCTAAGTGAACATGGATTAGTACCGGACGACTGGGGTGGGGATACTGTTACCGTGAGCGTTTCTGCCCTGCAGAAAGAAGGTCTTGACAGCCTTCTGGAAATGGTTTTATTGGTCGCGGAGATGGAGGATTTACGCGCCGATGCCAACCGGCCGGCCTTAGGCTCGGTAGTTGAAGCGGAGCTAGATAAGGGACGGGGACCGGTGGCGACGGTACTCATCCGACAAGGTACCCTTAGACTTGGGGACTATGTGGTGGCAGGCACAGCCACTGGTAAGGTCCGGGCACTCCTTGATCATCGAGGCAAGAACCTCAGTAGCGCTGGCCCATCTACTCCAGTTTTAGTTCTGGGACTATCGGAGGTGCCTGAAGCTGGGGATGTTTTTGAGGCTGTGTCCTCTAGTCGGAAGGCAAGGGATATTGCTAATGGACGTCTCCAGGAGAAACAGACCGAGGATTGGCGTTCCTCTCGGTTGACTTTGACGGACCTGTACAGCCGGGTAAAACAGGGTGAGGTAAAGGAGCTTCGGCTTATTGTTAAGGCTGACGTACAAGGATCTGTTGAAGCTTTGTGCAACTCCTTGCAGAAACTAGCAACAGATGAGGTGCGCGTGGGGGTGCTACACAGTGGGACAGGTGCGATCAGCGAGACCGACGTGAACTTAGCCGATGCCTCTGACGGTATTATTATTGGGTTTAATGTCAGACCTGATGCAGCAGCCCGTCGATCTGCGGAGCAAAAGGGCATTGACATTCGTTTGCACCGGGTGATCTATGAGGCCCTCGACGAGATTAAGGCCGCCATGGAAGGATTATTGGATCCGGAGTACAAAGAGGCTGAACTCGGACATGCGGAGGTAAGGGATACCTTCAAGGTACCAAAGGCGGGCATGATTGCCGGTTGTTATGTCAAGGATGGTAAGATTACCCGTAATGCCAAGGCCCGGGTGCTACGGGATAACGTTGTCATCTACGATGGACAGATCGTTTCCCTAAGACGTTTCAAAGACGACGTACGGGAAGTAAATGCGGGCTATGAGTGTGGAGTTGGCCTAGATAATTTCCACGATGTTAAACAGGGTGATATTATCGAGGTCTACGTCCTAGAGGCAATTAAGCGGACTTTGGACTAATAAGGGGAAGACAATGTTTGTAGCCGTGGGCAGGATCCAATTGACCATGCAGCAGAATAATTCTCTCAAGGACAAACGGCGACTACTCAGCTCAATTACAGGGCGGGTTCGCTCCAAGTTTAATGTCTCAATTGCAGAAGTGGATTTGCAGGATGTGTGGCGCCAAGGGGTACTTGGTATTGCTGTTGTAGGTAGCTCAGCTGCCTTTGCCCGGGAATCCTTAGAGACAGTAGTTCGCTTTATTGAAGGGTATTTCCCCGTGGAAATCCCATCGATCACCATCGATGTTTTGTGACTTGGGCCAGATGAATGATAGGAACCAGAAGGGAGTTGGCTCAAATGACAGTCCAGCGGGCCGAGAAGGTAAGAGAAGCTGTTCGGCAGGAAGCTAGTGATATTATCATGCGCAATCTGAAGGATCCCCGGGTGGGATTCGTCACTGTCACCGATGTGGAGGTTACCGGTGATTTGCGCCAGGTGAAGATTTTTGTCAGCGTCTACGGTGACGAAGAAAGCCGTAAAACCACCATGGAAGGATTATCTTCGGCGACGGGCTTTGTGCGCAGTGAGCTTGGTAAGCGGATCCGTCTCCGTCACACGCCGGAGATCTCCTTTGTTTTTGATGAATCCATCGAGCGGGGCGCTCGGATCTTCTCCTTACTGAGGGAACTGGATGATGCGCAAAAGGGAACGCAGTCCGATGAATGAACTAGGAATCAGACAGCAACTAGAGGAGATTGCCTCCCTTTTGCGGGAAGGTGATCACTATCTCATCTTCAGTCACGAGCGCCCTGATGCGGATAGTGTTGGTTCAAGTCTAGCTTTGGCCTATGCTTTGCGGAGGCTAGGAAAGCAGGTTAAGGTTTTCCTATCCGACGCAGGCTTTTACCAATTCGCGATTGGGGAAGAGCCCATCCACGGACCCGAAGATCTACCTACGGATCCGTGGCCCCACCCTGTGATTGTCCTCGATTGTGAAAGTAGTAGGACCGGGGAGTTTGCCGCCTTCACCCAGAATGCCCCGGTGATTGTGAATATTGATCACCATCCAAGCAATGTTACCAAGGCAACTTATCGTTTGGTGGAGCCGGAAGCTGCTGCCTGCGGAGAACTGGTATTTCATCTTGTGAAGACTTTGGGGGTTTCTTTGGATCAAAGGCTTGCGACCTTTCTCTACATTGCCCTAGCGGGAGATACCGGTGGGTTTCGTTTTTCTAACACAAAGGCCCGTGTTTTTAAGGTGGCGGCCAGTTTAGTGGAAGCCGGTGCCGATCCGGCGGATGTTGCTACCAACCTTTTTATGAGAAAACCCCTATCCTATTTCCGGATCCTCAGCCTCGCCCTTTCCAGGTTGCGACTTGATGCTTCGGGAAAGGTGGCATCAACTGCCATTACCCAGGAGGATCTTCGTGTTAGTGGTGCCAGCGAAGAGGAGTTAGAAGGAATCGTGGACTATACGCGGATGGTGATCGGTGTAGAAGTGGGTATTTTGTTTAAGGAGAAAACCGACGGGACCGTGGGTGTGAGCCTGCGTTCCACCGGTAGGGTTGATGTGGGTAGTATTGCCTCTGAATTCGGAGGGGGCGGCCATGTAGTCGCTTCTGGCTGTACTGTGAAGGGGAGTTTACAGGAAGTATGCACCAAGGTTATCAAAAGAACCTGTCAGGCTTTATAAATGTGTTGAAACCACCGGGAATGAGTTCCGCCGCTGTTGTATCCTATGTGCGCAGAACCTTGGATATGAAAAGGGTAGGGCACGCGGGCACTTTGGATCCTGGGGCGGCCGGTGTATTACCCATCGCCGTAGGATGGGCTACTAGGCTTGTGGAGTATCTGCATCAATGTACTAAGAGCTATCGTGCTGAGCTCACCTTTGGTATGGTCACAGATACCTATGATGCCCAGGGTGAGGTCATTGAACGTTACCCGGATTGTAAAGTAAATATGGAGGACCTAGAACAGGTCCTAGCTAGTTTCCAAGGGGAGATCTACCAGACGCCTCCGGCCTATTCAGCCCTTAGAGTCGGGGGGAGACGTCTGTACGAGTTGGCCCGGGAGGGCGTTAAGGTGACCCCCAAACCCCGTAGGGTACACATCAGTAAACTCAGAGTGGTTAAGGAGCTGCTTCCTGACCAAGAGAGGATTTCATCCTGCTTTATTGATGTGGAGTGTTCTAGTGGTACATATATCCGTTCTTTATGCTATGATATTGGCAAGCTCCTTGGCTGTGGAGCCTATATGTCCTTTCTCGTGCGGACGAGGGTGGGTCCTTTTTCCCTGGTAGAGAGCGTATGTCTAGAAGAGATTGGGAACGGACAGGCAGCAGAGGCAACGCTTAATAATCCCCAAGTAGCTATTTCCCACATGCCGAAAATTATGTTGACCCAAGAACAAAAGGACAGGTTTGTCCACGGTGTCCCTCTCGAACTAGAGTCGGTGTATGCCGAGGGGGAGTATGGAGTGTTTTGTAGTGGTACTGGCTTTCTTTTGGGTATTGGTGTTCTATCCAGGCACTATCTACAGCCGAAAAAAGTATTCCACAGGGATTGATTGCTGTTATGTCAAGTCAAACGATGCGGGGGCCCGTAGCTGCCCTGGGCGTTTTTGATGGAGTCCACCTAGGGCACCGCAGGATCTTGGAGCAGACGGTTCTTCGAGCGAGAACACTTCACACCGAATCATTGGTCCTAACCTTTGAACCTCACCCGCTGGTGGTGCTTGGAGGCAGGGTCCCAAAACTGATTAACTCCCTTACTGAACGTAGGCGACTAATCCACTCTTGTGGGGTGGACCGGGTTTTGGTGGAACCCTTTACGCCGGAGTATGCCGCCATGGAACCACAGGCCTTCTTTGAGCAGATCCTCGTCGGCAAAGTGATGATGCAGGAGATCGTGGTGGGCTATGATTATACCTTTGGAAGGGGAGGCCGTGGTGATGTGAGGACCCTCCGCACCCTTGGGGACCAACATGGGATCAAGGTTTTATCTGTGCCGCCGGTGGAAATCGATGGGGTGAAGGTATCTAGTACGGTGATCCGTAATCTGATTGCCAATGGTCGCCTGAGGCAGGTAGCAGATCTTCTCGGCCGACCCTTTTATCTTGTAGGTACTGTGATCTATGGGGATGGACGGGCAAGACGCTGGCAGGTTCCCACGGCTAATCTTCGGATCCCAGGGGAAATGCTAATACCCAAGGATGGAGTATATGTGGCATCGGTGGATTTGGGAGCGGCCCCGGATACTGGAACGAAGTTGCCTGCTATTGTCAGTATTGGTAGCAAACCGACCTTTGCCGGGAAGGAGCGGGCCATTGAGGTTCATGTCTTGGACCAACAGTTGGATCTATACGATGATGAGATTACGGTTTATTTTTACGATTACTTGCGCTCTCAATGCAGATTCAATAGTGAAGCGGAATTGTTTGAGCAGATTCGTCGGGACGTGGAGGTTGTGCGCGCCTTTTTTGGCCGGCGCTAGAAATGAATAAAGCAGCCAAAGATTGACGTAGCCCAATGGAGATAGTAGAATGAATGATAGGATCAAAGAACCTTTAGCTAGGGAGGACGATTCCCTCGACGTTATCCTTGGCTTGGGGGGATCCACTTGCCGAAGGAGAGTCATTCCTTGGGAGATTAGGAGGTGAGGGAAGTTGTCGCTGTCAAAAGAACGGAAAGAAGAGATTCTGAAGACCTATCAGGTACATGAGACTGATACCGGGTCACCGGAGGTGCAGATCGCACTTCTAACAGCTCAGATTAACAATCTGACTACCCATTTGGTCAATCACGAAAACGACCATCATTCACGTAGAGGTCTGTATAAGATGATCGGACAACGAAGAGGTTTACTTCGTTACCTACGGTCAAAAGATATTGAAAGATATCGGGCCTTAACGGAGAAACTAGGACTGAGGCAACAATAAAGAGCGGGAGGTTTTCCCGCTCTTTTTCAGATGTTAGTTGCTAACATTATACAGGAGGTAAGAGTATGCAGAAGTATCAATTGGAGTTCGGGGGGCGCCCCTTGGAAGTGGAGGTGGGTTGGTTAGCTGGTCAAGCCAACGGTAGTGTGTTGGTCAGGTACGGCGAGACGGTCTGTCTAGTTACTGCCACCATGGCGGCGGAACCCCGAGAGGGGATCGACTTCTTCCCCCTATTAGTAGACTATGAGGAGCGGATGTATGCCATCGGTCGGATTCCCGGCGGGTGGGGCCGTCGAGAGGGCAGACCCGGTGAAGGGGCTATCCTTTCAGCGAGAATGATTGACAGATGCCTAAGACCTCTGTTCCCTGATGGGTTTCATAACGATGTGCACGTGGTGGCAACAATCCTATCGGTGGACAATGATAATCCTCCAGATTTAGCCGCATTGGTTGGTGCATCCATGGCCTTGATGATCTCGGATATTCCCTTTGACGGTCCCATTGGCGGTGTGCGGGTGGGCCGGGTCGATGGGGAATTTATTATTAACCCAACCTTGGAACAGAATGCCCAGTCGGATATGTCGGTGACCGTAGCCGGCAGTAGTGATGCGGTTATTATGGTGGAAGCCGGAGCCAATGAGGTTCCCGAAGAGGATATGCTTGAGGCGATTATGTTTGCCCATGAGGAGATCAAAAGGCTCTGCTCTGTTCAAGAAAAGATGCAGACTGATATTGGCAAGGAAAAGGTGGATGTGCCCATTTATCGGGTGGATGCCACTTTAGAGGATGCGGTGCGCCAAAGGGCTACGGATCGCTTAGTAAAAGCAATCAAAAACCCAGATAAGCTAGAGCGGGAAGCGGATATCCAAGAGGTGTATGCGCAAGTAACTGAGGAGTTTTCCCAACAGATGTCGGAGGAGGAGTTTGCCCAGTCCAAGAAGGACATTTTGGTGGTCCTAGAGATGATCGTCCGGGATGAAGTACGACGGATGATTAGCGAGGACGGTATTCGACCTGACGGACGGGCCCTCGATGAGATTCGACCCATTTCCTCGGCAGTGGGGATCCTACCCCGGGCGCACGGTTCAGCTGTGTTTACGCGGGGACAAACCCAGGTACTAAACGTATGTACCCTCGGGGTGAAGTCCGACGAGCAGCGCCTAGACGATCTCGGGGATGAGGAAACCAAACGCTATATTCATCACTATAATTTCCCACCCTACAGTGTCGGGGAAGTAAAACCCCTCCGGGGTCCCGGTCGCAGAGAGATTGGGCATGGTGCCTTGGCTGAACGGGCTCTTCTACCTGTAGTTCCCGATGAGTTTGAATTTCCCTATACACTAAGGTTGGTTTCTGAAGTCCTTGAATCAAACGGGTCAACTTCCCAAGCCAGTGTTTGTGCCTCTACCCTGTCTTTGATGGATGCGGGCGTGCCCATTAAGCGTCCGGTGGCTGGTATTGCTATGGGGTTGATCAAACATGGTGATGAGTTTACGATTCTGTCGGATATACAAGGAATGGAAGACTTCCTAGGGGATATGGACTTCAAAGTTGCCGGTACGGAAAAGGGCGTTACCGCCTTACAGATGGATATCAAGATCCGGGGGATCACCAAGGAAATCCTACGACAGGCGTTAAAACAAGCCCATACTGGTAGAATGTATATCATGGAAAAAATGCTGCAGGCACTACCAACTCCTCGCACGGAACTATCATCCTATGCGCCGCGGATCATCACGATGGAGATTCCCAAAGAGAAGATCCGAGATGTGATTGGACCTGGGGGCAAAAATATCCGGAAGATCATCGATCAGACGGAAACAACCATTGACATCGAGGACGATGGCAAGGTCTATATTGCTGCGGTGAACCAAGCCGGTGGTGAGGCAGCTAAATTGGCCATCGAACGGATTACCGCTGATGTTGAGGTCGGTAAGATCTATACTGGGATCGTAAAACGGGTTGTTAAGTTCGGTGCTTTTGTGGAGATCCTACCTGGCAAAGAGGGTCTGGTACACATTTCCCACTTGGCTCCCAACCGGGTAAGTAAGGTTGAGGATGTTGTCAATGAGGGAGATTCGGTGATTGTTAAAGTAATTGAGATCGATCGACAGGGGAGGATTAACCTATCGATCAAAGAGGCCCTTCCCGCGGGAGACAATGGTAAAACCAGTTAAGCATATACATTTAAAGCAGGTATCCGCGCCTGCTTTTCCCCTCCCTGATTTCTTAGTATAAGAGATCCGGGATTCTTTTTTGTTCGGCACCAAACTAAGCCTATGATCGCTCCTTTCAGTTTGTAAATCATGCCACCGGAGATCCTTCGGGGGCTTCTTTTAAAAAGAGGACCATGGGGTGCTAGGTGTATCTGGACTAGTCCTTGTATTCTGACGCAAGTTGGTTTATATTTTTAGACAGAGAGGAGTTGCTGCTTATGGCAAAGATCACGATCGACAGAGAGCGCTGCAAAGGGTGCAGTCTATGTGTAGCTTTCTGTCCGCAGAAGATCCTAGAACTGGAAAAGGCAACTAACGCCAAGGGTTTTCACCCGGCTTCGATTAAAGATGAACAGAAATGTACCGGATGTGCCCAATGCGCAACTATGTGTCCGGATATCTGCATTGAAGTGTACCGGTAGTCTTGGAGGTGTCTACTTGAAAACGAAGCTATTAATGAAAGGTAATGATGCACTGGCCCGGGGCGCGGTTTTTGCCGGGTGTCGGTATTTCTTTGGTTACCCAATCACTCCCCAAAACGAGATCCCCACTTACATGGCGGAAGAATTGCCCAAGCTCGGAGGAGTTTACCTACAGGCAGAAAGTGAGATTGGTGCCATTAATATGATCTATGGCGCTGCTGGATGTGGGAAATTGGCGATGACCTCATCCTCAGGCCCAGGTCTAAGCCTGAAACAAGAGGGGATCTCCTATCTATGCGGAGCGGAGCTTCCCTGTGTTATAGTCAACATTATGCGGGGTGGCCCCGGTCTTGGTGGGATCTTGGCTAGCCAAGGGGACTATTTCCAGGCAACTAGGGGTGGCGGACATGGGGATTACCGGACATTGGTCCTGGCGCCAGCCACTGCCCAGGAAATGTATGATTTTGCCTGGGATGCCTTTGAAATTGCCTTTCGGTATCGAAACCCTGTGGTTATTCTAGGGGATGGTATCCTGGGTCAGATGATGGAACCGGTTGAACTGGTGTCCCGTCCTCCGGTAGATCCGGGCAATCTAGATTGGCCTACCACCATGGCCCAGGGTCGTAGCAAACGGTTGATCAATTCCTTGTATATCGATCCGGTAGACTTGGAGAACCACAATCGGAAACTTGGGGCAAAGTACGAGAGAATGAAAAAAGAGGAAGTACGCTATGAGGAAGTTGCCATGGATGATGCGGAGATCTGCCTAGTTGCCTATGGTACGGTGGCCCGTATAGCCCGTTCAGCGATCCAGCGGGCCAGGGAAGCCGGGATTAAGGCTGGCATGATTCGGCCCATTACCCTATTTCCCTTCCCAGACGAGATCATCCAGAAAAGGGCGGAACAGGTCAAAATGTTCCTTACGGTGGAACTGAGTCTAGGGCAGATGGTGGAGGATGTAAGACTGGCGGTAGCTGGTCGTCGTCCCGTGGAGTTTTACGGCAGACAGGGCGGCATGGTACCTACACCGAAGGAGCTTCTCACAGAGATTCAGAGATTGGGGGCATCATCGTGAAGAAAGTCTTTAGCAGACCAGAAAGCTTAGCAGATATTCCCTTTCACTACTGTCCTGGTTGCACCCACGGTATCATCCATCGTCTAGTCGCTACGGCCATTGACAGCCTGGGTATTAAGGAGCAGGCCATTGGCGTTGCTTCGGTGGGTTGCTCAGTTTTCACATACAATTACTTTGACTGTGACATGCAGGCTGCATCCCACGGCCGAGCTCCGGCAGTGGCCACGGGTATTAAGCGGGCGATTCCTGAGGCGGTAGTCTTTGCCTATCAGGGGGATGGGGATCTCGCTTCCATTGGAACCGCGGAGATTGTTCACGCGGCGGCTCGGGGCGAGAAGATTACTATTGTGTTTGTAAATAATGCCATCTATGCCATGACCGGGGGGCAAATGGCTCCAACAACTTTGCTCGGTCAAAAGACTACTACTTCTCCTGAAGGTCGGATGGTTGAGCGGGAAGGTTATCCGGTACAGGTATGTGAAATGCTGGAGAGCTTTCCTGGGGTGGCCTATCTAGAGCGGGTCTCGGTCCATGACCCCAAGGCAGTACGCAAGGCCCAAAGGGCGATCACCAATGCCTTTCGTGCACAGCAGCAGGGGTTGGGCTTTTCCCTCATCGAGGTCCTATCCACCTGTTCGGTGAACTGGAAAATGCGTCCGTTAGATGCCCTAAAGTGGCTGGAGGAGAATATGATCAACTACTACCCGACACAGAATTTCGTTAATAAGTTAGACAAAGGGGGGAACAATGATGTTGCATGAGGTGATCATGGCTGGTTTTGGAGGCCAAGGGGTCCTGCTTTGTGGACAGCTGGTAGCCCATGCGGGAATGGAGGCTGGGTTCAATGTAACTTGGTATCCCTCCTACGGCCCTGAGATGCGGGGTGGCACCTGTAATTGTTCTGTGGTTGTCTCCGATGAAGTTGTCGGATCCCCTGTCGTCAGTGAAGCTACGGCCCTGTTGGTTTTTAACAAACCTTCTTTGGAGAAGTTCGAGTCTGCGGTAAAGACCAATGGCATCATTTTGATTAATAGTTCCCTAGTAGATCTGACTCCCAAAAGAGAAGACGTGCAAGTTTACTACGTTCCCGCCAATGAGATTGCAGATGGACTCGGCTCTACTGTGGTGGCCAATATGGTTATGTTAGGTGCCTTCTTGGAGGCAACGGGGCTTTTGGGTGATGATGTGGTGGAAGCTGCATTGAAGGAGATTTTGCCTGAGCGGCGACATCATTTGCTGCCCATGAATATGCAGGCTGTCAGTGCCGGCAGGGATGTGGTGAAGGCCAATGACAACTAGTGGGTATATCAGCGAGGAAAGACTGAGAAAGCTATTCTTAGACTTAGTGCACATCAACAGTCCCTCCCGAGGGGAAAAGGACCTGGCGGACTTTGTCCAGACCCGTCTTGTGGAGATTGGTCTGGAAGTCACCCAAGGGGAACCCATTGCCGGGGGAAACTGCGGCAATGTCTTAGGGGTACTGCCCGGGGAGGGAAAGCATAAGATTCTCCTAGCGGCCCATCTGGATACAGTGGAATCCACCGAGGGGATCCTCTGTATTGAAGAAGATGGAGTAATTCGCACCGATGGCAGAACAATTCTGGGTGCTGATGATAAGGCTGGAATTGCTGCAATCTTGGAGGCTATCCGGACGGTGGTGGAACAGAACCTGCCCCATCCTACGGTGTATACTTTGTTTACCGTGGGGGAAGAGGTGGGCCTTTTGGGGATCAAATCCTGCCAGAGCTTGCCGCCGATCGATTTTGGTTATGTTATAGACAGCGACGGGCCACCGGGGACTATTGTCAATGGAGCGCCCTACCATTATGATTTTCGCGCGGTGATCCACGGTAAAGCGGCCCATGCTGGTGTTGCCCCGGAGCGGGGGATCAATGCCATTGTAGTTGCGGCCGCGGTAATCCAGCAGATCGAGTTTGGTCGCATTGGGCCTGATACCACCAGCAATATTGGGGTGATCCACGGTGGAAAGGCTCGGAATATTGTGCCTGATCGGGTGGAACTAACCGGAGAGATACGCAGTTTTGACGAGGAAAAAGCCCAGGCACAATTGTCGCGGATCAGGGAAGTATTAACGACAACCACAAGTGAGTATGGTGCCAAGTTTTGCTTCGATGTGGAAAAGTCCTATGGAGGCTATCGGGTCTTACCTGATCATCCCGGGGTGAGTATTGCTAAGCAGGCCGCAGAGCGGATAGGAATTACGCCAACGATTAAGCAAAGTGGTGGCGGTACCGATGCTAACATCTTGAATGAACTAGGCATTACTACGGTCCCTTTGGGTATTGCTGCCCAGGGAGAGCATACAAAGGAAGAACAGATTCGGGTTGCAGACTTAATAAAGGTGGCTGAGCATCTGACCGAGATTATGATCCTTTCGGCCGGCTAAGGGGGAACATGGGTGATTAGGATTAGACGGGGACGGGTATTATCTGTAGACGAACGGCACGTGGGTTACAGCAAGCTTACCGTGCAACTAGACGGCGAGAAACAAAGGGCCATCAACTATGACTCCCTAACTGGCAGTGTCGGCCAAGGGGATTTTGTCATCCTGAATACGACGGCCCAAAAGATGGGTTTGGGCACCGGGGGATATCACTTTGTCATATATGTTGAGGGCAATGATTACCGAGAGATCAATGAAGAGGGCCATATTTTCAAACTACGTTATACGCCGCAGCAGATCAAGGTACTCAGCGCGGAGGAAGAGGAAAGCCCCCATCATGATCTGGTTGCAGGCTGTCAGGAGATATCAGGTATGCCAGTGCTTGCTGGCTCCTTGCATTCCCAGGTAGCACCAGCCGCCTTGGCTATCGCCGCCTTGGCCGAGCCCGGTACGCAGGTAGCCTATATCATGACCGACGGGGGATGTCTTCCCTTAGTCTTTAGTGATCTAGTTCGGTCTCTAAAGAAGAAAGGACTGATTAGTACCACCATTACCTGTGGTCATGCCTTCGGTGGGGATTATGAAGCCGTTAACATCTACAGCGCTCTTATCGTGGCCAAAGCGGTTGCCCAAGCAGATTACGCCATAGTCTGCATGGGCCCTGGGGTAGTGGGTACCGATACTAAATGGGGGACCACTGCCATGGAGCAAGCCAGCATCCTGCATGCCACCGCTTCTTTGAAAGGAATTCCGGTTGTCATTCCCCGGATAAGTTTTGCCGACCCAAGGTCCCGCCATTACGGGATTAGCCACCATACCCTTACGGTGTTAACCGATGGGCTACATGTGCCCGTCTATGTTGGACTACCCAAGCTACATGGCGAAATGCGGGCCCACGTTTATTCCCAACTAGAAAAGGCTGGACTAGAAGAGCGTCACCGATTTGTGGAGCAGGATACGGCTTTTCTGGAGGAGCAGATGAAAGAAGAGGGTATCGCCCTTAGTACCATGGGTCGCTCCTTCGGCGAGGACCGGGAGTTTTTTATGGCCGCAGCCGCGGCCGGTGGCTTAGCAGTGGAGTTAGCTAAGAAAGATTAACGGAATAGTATCTGGATCTGTTTAGGGGGCACCGGCAAGTTGCAGGAGTATAAGGTTGATCTCCACGTGCATGTGGGGTTTGCCGAAAATGGGCAGGTTGTCAAGATTCCTGCGGGTAAAGACCTGACCCTGCGGGGCATTATTGACTACCTTTTGACTAGCGGTAAACTGGATTTAGTTGGAATCGTGGATTCCGCCTGTCCAGTGGTAATCGATGATCTGACTAGGCTAATAGAAGAAGGGTGGGGATCTCCCCTATCCGGCGGAGGGATCCTGTTTGCCGATAGACTTACGGTGCTTTTGGGCGTGGAAGTGGAGTTGGCCATTGGAGCGGGCAGGGCCCATTGTCTGGCCTTTTTTCCTCACCTCGAGGCGCTTCGTGCCTTTGGTGCTCGTCTCGATGGTCTAGTAACTAACCGTAATTTAAGCACCCAACGGGTGAGAATCTCCCCTGGGGACTTCATGAATTTGGTGGCAGTCTGCCAAGGTGTCCTAATTCCTGCCCATATCTTTACACCCTTCAAGAGTATCTATGGTGCATGTCATAGTACCCTCAAGCAGGCCTTCGGCTTAAGGCGAGCAGACCAGCTTTTAGCTGTCGAGCTTGGTCTTAGCGCTGATACAGCTTTAGCTGACCAATTTAGCGAGCTTCAGCACTACTCCTTTTTGACCAATTCCGATGCCCACTCCCTAGGGACAATTGCCCGGGAGTACAATATACTCTCCCTGGAGAAACCAGATTCTGCTGAACTAGTGCTGGCTTGTCAAAGAAAGCAGGGGCGGGGTATTGTGGCAAACCGTGGGCTCAATCCAGCTTTGGGTAAGTACCACAGGACCCTGTGCCGGGAGTGTGGGCGCATTGGTACAGACGCATGTGATCATTCCCGGGTTGTACAGGGGGTATATGATTATATCCTTGAAGCTAAGGATCTTCCACTACCCCAGCATCCAGATTATCGTCCTCCGTATTACCACCGCTATCCTCTCAGCTTCATCCCAGGGATTGGTCCAAAAACCCGAAAGCTCCTGTTGGCTGCCTTCCCCAGCGAGGAGTACATCCTGGATCGTGCCACCGCAGATGAGTTAGCCGCAGTCGTTGGTCATCGATTGGCTTTGCGGATCATCCAGGTACGTAAGGGCCAATTTCGCATTATTTCCGGTGCCGGGGGTATTTATGGAAAACTGGTGTTAGAGGACCCATGAGTCTGGTAACTGTGCACTGTTGAAACATGTGGATCTGGACAGACTGTTAGCAGCCGTACATTGTGGTGCCTCTATTTGGCGTTGAGGAGTCATGTCTCTTGCGATATCCAATTGCGGCGTGATGATCCCGCTTGCATTATACGCGGGTTTGTCAACAAAGAAGTACTTCACCTGTATCGTTGTTGGGGATTCAATGATTCGCTTTGAGTTGTTGGTTCAGGTACTACTTTCCGATATTTGTTAACCAGCCGGAGTTTTGTTTTCTAGACTCAGTTCATTCTCAACCGTCTAATTTAGAACTTGTCTGCATAGATTGTATGGACAGGACTTCTTGAGGGAGGATTAGACGGCCTTGAGTACAAAAACCGACGTTCTCATCCGCAATTACATTATGACCCGCAGAATTGCTCTATTATTTGTGAGTATCATTTGCATCATGGGGTTCATCTTTGGTGTTATTGCCATCAACACTATGGAGCCCTCCTATCGAGAGGAGTTATCCGGGTTTTGGGCAGGCTTTTCCCAGAAGGATGCCACAGAAAATTCCGGAGGGTCTGTGTTTCTGCACTCGCTGCTATACAATATTGTGTTCACGGCGCTTTTGGTTTGGGTTTTGGGACTAACCATTATTGGTAGCCCGCTAATAGTCGTGATCGTGTTTCTACGGGGATTTGTCCTTGGGTTTACCGGTGGCTTCATTGTCCAACAGATGAGTTGGAAGGGTATAGTGTTTTCCCTTGGCACCATTGGTCCGCACAACTTGGTGATTATTCCAGTGATTATATTGATTGCTACTTCTTCTCTGACGTTCTCCTTTGCTGCGTTGAAGATGCTGATCTCAAAGGATCGTTCAGCCATGTTTCCTCAGTTTGTGCTCAACCTGCTCCACCTGCTTATTGGCTGTGGGCTCTTAGTGATCGGGGTTCTGGTGGAGACTCATATTACCCCCTTGCTGATGCGTAGCCTATCTAACTTGTTGGCTTCCTTGGAACTAGATTCCTGGAGCATGGGTAAGCTGCTATTATGGTTTCGGTAAGTCCCTGAGCTTTCGGGAGCAGCCGCAAGGCACAGATATCTACGTGATCACTCCTTTAAGTGTTCACCTAGCTTGCCCTAGGGCCTACGTATCCTTTCTATGCTTCCCCGATCTCCAAAACAACCTAAATACACCCCAAACATACCCGCCCGGTTGGTGAAGGGGGTGTATGTCGTGGTACAATATGGTTAATGAAGGTAGGGTGGGGGTAGCAGGATGTCCGAGGAATTAGTGGGTTTTGTGAACTATCTGGCGTTAGAGCGGGGGCTTTCCCCAAATACTGTGGAGGCCTATCGGTCGGATTTGGAGGATTTTGTTTCATTTTTGTCCGGGTTTGATTGTCCCTTACTAGCCGTAGATCAAACGGTGGTGTTAGCCTACCTGGTGGATCTACGTAAAAGGGGGATGAGTACAGCCACAACAGCTCGGCGTATGAATGCTTTGAGGTGTTTCTACGGTTTTTATCACGAAATCGGTAAGCTTAAAGTCCTGCCTACGGATCAGCTGACAGCGCCAAAGCAGGAGCATTTGCTACCGCAGATTCTTTCGGTTGCCGAAGTGGATCTGCTTCTTTCGAGTATGCCGATAGATACCGCTATTGGCATCCGCAATCGGGCGATGCTAGAGGTCTTGTATAGTGCGGGGCTACGGGTGTCTGAACTAGTTAACCTCAAACAAGATGATGTGGATTGGGAAGAAGGATTTGTCTATTGCCTTGGTAAAGGATCCAAGGAACGCTTGGTTCCCTTAGGCAGAGTGGCCCTGGACTGGCTTCATCGTTACTTTGTCCATCGTAAAGAGATACATACCCGCCCAAAGACCCAGTGTATCTTTGTTAACCGCTTTGGAAATAGGTTAAGTCGGCAAAGTGTCTGGAAGGTGACTAAGGATGCGGCGAGAACGGCTGGTCTTTGTGCAGATATATCCCCCCATACCCTGCGTCATTCCTTTGCGACCCATTTACTTGAAAATGGTGCAGATCTTCGTTCGGTTCAGGAGATGCTAGGACATGTGGACATTTCGACCACTCAAATCTACACTCATTTAACTAAGGCCCATCTACGCAGTGCATACAACCGGACGCACCCCCGGGCCTAGGGATCTAGGAGGCGCATGGATATTGAAACGAGCAGTGATTCTGATTTTAGACGGTGTCGGCGTTGGGGCATTGCCCGACGCAGATAAGTACGATGATCTAGGGAGTAATACGCTCCAGAACACCGCAACAGCGGTGGGTGGCCTCCACCTGCCCCAACTAGAAAGATTGGGACTGGGCAATATTATCGATATTCCTGGGGTGAGCGAGGTTAGTGTTCCTTTGGGTTGCTACGGTAAGATGAAGGAACTATCCGCTGGAAAAGATACTACCACAGGCCACTGGGAGATTGCCGGAGTTCCTGTGCTACATCCTTTTCCCACCTATCCTGAGGGATTTCCGAAGGATCTAATAGATCGCTTTGAAGAGGAAATTGGTATTGGTACCTTGGGAAATTACCCTGCATCGGGCACGCAGATTATTCAGGAATTAGGGGAGGAACATATCTGCACCAAAAGGCCCATCGTGTATACCTCCGGGGATAGCGTATTCCAGATCGCAGCCCACGAAGAGGTTATCCCACCGAAAGAGCTCTATGAGATTTGTCTTGTCGCAAGGAGACTCTTAGTGGGGGAGCATGGTGTCGCAAGGGTGATTGCTAGACCCTTCATTGGGGATGGGACTAGGGGATTTACCCGTACTGAAGGGCGCAAGGATTTTAGCCTCCCACCGCCCCATCCTACGATGTTAGATGTCCTAAGCAGCGCGGGCTACCCGGTTTGCGGAGTGGGGAAGATCCCTGATATTTTTGCTGGGCAGGGGATTACCGAAAGACTACCTGCCCATAGCAACCAAGAGGTAATGACCCAGACAATCACCTGGTTGAAGGAGGCAGAAGCTGGTCTCATCTGGGCTAATTGTGTGGATTTCGATATGCTCTATGGACATCGAAATGACCCTTGGGGGTTTGCTAAGGCTTTAGAGGAAGTGGATATAAGGATCCCAGAGCTTCTTGGTCAATTGAGGAAGGATGATCTTTGCTTTATCACCGCAGATCACGGTTGTGATCCTACAACTCCAAGTACAGATCATTCCCGGGAGTATGTCCCTCTTCTTGTTTATGGTCCTTCGGGAGGGCCGGGTGTGCATCTTGGTATCCGGCACACCTTCGCTGATATAGCGGCTACCATTAGCGAGTTCTTTGGATTGGAGCCTCGCTTTGCAGCCCAAAGCTTCCTAAAGTCAGTTATGGGAGGTGCATCCTATGAGAACCGTTGACTTAATCAAGGCTAAGCGAGACGGTAGGATTCTTCAAACGGAAGAGATGGAATGGCTTGTAGTTGAGTATGCTAAAGGACACATTCCCGATTACCAGATGAGTGCCTTCTTGATGGCGGTGTACTTTAACGGATTATCCAATGAAGAGACCCTTGCCCTGACCAAAGCAATGGTTGCGCAAAGCGATCGTTTGGATTTAAGCAGCATCCCTGGTACGAAGGTGGATAAACATTCCACCGGTGGAGTGGGGGACAAGACGACGATTGTCTTGGTTCCGCTCCTTGCTTCCCTAGGGGTTCCGATGGTTAAGCTATCGGGACGGGGTCTTGGGCATACCGGTGGTACGGTAGATAAGCTTGAGTCTATTCCCGGGTTTTCCACTGAGCTTGCGCCAAGCCAGATCCTCAACCAGGGAAGACGGCTAATGGGGGTAATGGCTGGGCACACCCAGGATCTAGTGCCTGTAGACCAAAGACTATACCAGCTGCGAGATGTCACGGCTACCGTGGAGAGTCTCCCTCTAATTGCTGCTAGTATCATGAGCAAGAAAATCGCCAGTGGCGCCACAGCCCTTGTGCTCGATGTTAAGGTGGGAAGCGGTGCTTTTATGAAAGACCTCGACCAAGCCCGTAAACTGGCGCAATTGATGATTGACATTGGTACTTCTAGTGGGGTGAGGACTGTGGCCCTACTTACCGATATGTCCCAACCCCTCGGTTATTGTGTGGGAAATAGCCTTGAAGTGGCAGAGGCTATAGATACCCTAAAGGGCGAGGGCCCTTTGGATCTGACTTTGCTCTGTGTGGAACTGGCGGCCTGTTCTTTGACCTTAAGTAGGGATCTAGGGATTGAGGATGCCCGGAGGATGGCCCAGGAGCACCTATGTAACGGCCAAGCTTTGTCGAAGTTCAAAGAGATCGTTAGCGCCCAAGGGGGAGTTGAGGAGGTTATCTCCGATTACAGTCTCCTGCCCCAAGCTTCCCTGACCCATACGCTCACCGCACAGGTTACGGGTTTCATCACGGAGATCAACGCGGAAGCGGTTGGTACCGCTTCAATGATTCTTGGGGCCGGCCGAGCGACCAAGGATGCTACTATAGACCTTGGCGCAGGATTGCGCCTCCTTGCCAAAAGAGGAGACTTTGTGAACAAGGGCCAGCCCCTTGCCCACCTGTATACCAATAACAAACAGGCACTTCCCGAGGCCTGTAGTATTTTGGAGAAGAGTATTTGTGTCGCGAAGGAGAGACCAGGTATCAAGAGCTTGATCATTGACCGTCTAGAAGGCCCCCGATAGTGATATTCCCGCTGAAAAATGAATATGTTTTAAATGCAGGAAAACAGCGGGAAGGGGAAAGACATGAGATATGTAAAGCTTTTGGTAGCACTGTGCTTATTGGTGAGTTTGTGTTTGCCAAGCCGGGCGATGGATCTAGATAGTGCCGCATGTTTGTTGATGGATGCCAAAAGTGGTCGGATTCTCTATGAGAAAGATGCTGATGAGCCAAGGGCCATTGCCTCTTTGACGAAGATCATGACCCTGGTGTTAATCCTTGAGGAAATGGCCCTTGGGAAGATTAGCCCAGATGATGTAGTGGTGGCATCCCCTTATGCCAATAGCATGACGGGCACTCGGATTTGGCTAGAGCCCTATGAGAAGATGACCTTAGGCGAGTTGGTCTACAGTGTGGCCGTGGGCTCGGCAAATGATGCGGCGGTTGCCTTGGCCGAACATATCGCTGGCACCGAAGCTGACTTTGTCCTAAAGATGAATCAACGGGCCCTAGAACTGGGACTGACAAGCACCTCCTTTGGAAACTCCACAGGGCTTCCAGCCAAGTACACTGCCCAGCCCGATTGGCCCAATTACTCCACCGCAAAGGACATGGCTAGGCTATGCCAGCATGCAATTACGGTGCCTGGTTTTTTAGAATATGTGTCCACATATCATTATTCCGTTAGAGAAGGCCGTAAACCCCAGATCGAGCTGTGGAATCTCAATAAAATCCTAGAACGCACGGTAGGGGGAAAAACCTACGGATATATCGGCGTAGATGGAATCAAGACAGGTACGACTACAGAAGCGGGCTATTGCATTGGGGCCACAGCGTTACGAGGTAACCTGCGCCTAATCGCCGTGATCCTCGGGGCAGATAATGAAGAGCAGAGGACAGAAGAGGCAACCGCGCTTTTTGACTACGGTTTTCGGAACTTCCAGGCCCAGTTGGTAACAGAAAAGGAGGCCTTCAGACTACCGGTCAAGGTGCCCTTAAGTGCTACTTACCAGGTGGAGGCGGTTCTAGGAGAAGATTTCTATGTGGCTGTTCCTAAGGGTACTAGGGAGCAACTAGAGGTAGAGGCGGTACTTATCGAAGGACTTGCAGCACCCTTGGAGAAGGGAGAGGCTGTTGGCCACCTTGTGTGTAGATGTGAAGGTGTGGAATTAGGCAGGGCTCCCCTTTTGACCAGTGGTCGAGTCAAGAAGGGAAGCATCTTGCATATCGCCTATTATGTACTCCGGGACATGTTAGTTAATTTGCTGGAATAGCCCAAGAATAGATAAAAGAAGGATTATCCGTCTATGCGCAGAATTTACTAAAAGGTAATGTGCTTGAAGAACAACCGTTAGAAAATGGGGTGTTGATCTGGACAAGCACTATTCTTGAGACGGCAAATATGGGAATAGACATATGTGGTTATTGACATTGCTGCAGCGAGGAAGCTTATCTTATGCGAAAGGCGGTGTGGCGACAAAGATCCGTGGTTCTGTCGCCAGGGTATATGAATACGCAAAAACGGGGTAATGCATTACTTGTACGGCTCAGTGGCGAATTGGATTTGGTGACGGCCCCGCAGTTTCGGAGCCAAGTTGATGGTGAACTAGCTAACCATGACTATTTGCGGCATATTATTCTTAACCTTACTCAGGTCAAGTTTATTGACTCATCCGGATTAGGTGCCATTTTAGGAAGATACAAGGAAGTGCAAGGGCGGGGTGGAAAGTTAGTGATTGTGGGAGCAGTTCCCCAGGTTCAGCAGATCTTTGCGGTTTCCGGTGTCTTGAAGCTTGTGGAAATGTGCCAGTCGGAGAAACAGGCTTTTGAAATTATTCGATAAAGGGGTATTCCTATGGAGAGTAAATCTGCAGTTACTAATCATGTGCGAATGGAGTTTCCCAGTCTTGCGGAAAATGTGGCCTTTGCCAGGACTGCGGTTGCGGTATTTGCCGCCCAGCTAGATTTTACCCTAGAGGAACTAGATGAGGTTAAGGTGGCCGTATCCGAGGCAGTGTCTAATTGTGTTATTCATGCCTATGCCGAGACTGTTGGTACTGTTGTGATTGAGATGGCAATTCTTAATGCAGATACCCTACAGATTACAGTACGGGATCAGGGGCGGGGTATTAAGAATGTTGATCAGGCCTTAGAACCTACATATACGACCTTGCCTGAGGAACGCATGGGGCTTGGACTAGCCTTCATTAATATGTACATGGATGAAGTAGTACTAGATTCAACGGTGGGTGTGGGTACCACAGTTCATATGAAGAAGCAAAAAGCAGGCGAAAAGGATTGAAGCAAGGATGCGAGAACTATTCGAAATCGAGCTACCCTGCACTGAACTGTTAACCGAAAACGAAACCAGGCAACTTCTAGAGGATTCCCAAGCCGGTGATCCCGTCGCCCGGGAACGGTTAGTTCATCATAATTTGCGACTAGTGATGAGTATAGTGCAGCGATTTGTGCATCGGGGGAAGAATGCAGAGGATTTGTACCAAATTGGTTGTGTCGGCCTATTAAAGGCGATCGATGGATTTGATTTGGAAAGACAAGTACAGTTTTCCACCTATGCCGTGCCTAGAATTGTCGGGGAGATCAAACACTACTTAAGAGAAGACCAACCGATTAGGGTTAGTCGGAGTATGCGGCAGTTGGCTATGACCGCCCGGGCTCTTCAAGAAAAGATGACCCAGGAATCAGGGGCCAGCCCAACACCCGCTGAGCTGGCCGAAGTACTGGAAGTTAGTAAAGAGGAGTTGGTGGCTGCCCTGGAGTCCATTCAGGCTCCCATGTCTTTGCAAGAACCCATCGTGGAAGGTGAAGATAGTAGTATACTCCTGGAAGACCGGCTTAGCAACGAGGTAGAAGATGAACAATGGGTAGACAATATTGCGCTAAGGGAGGCTCTTGGTAGGCTTTCTCCACGGATGCGCCAACTAGTGATTCTGCGGTTTATTCAAGATAAGACCCAGACGGAGGCAGCAGGGGAGTTGGAGCTGTCCCAAGCCCAAGTGTCTCGGTTGGAGAAACAAGTTTTGTACCAACTACGAGACTTGCTTGCCGACTCCCTCGACAAGGATGCGGGGTGAGCTACTTAGTGGTTGCAGATTTGCATATTCATACCAATGCTTCAGATGGGACCTATACTCCTGAGGAGATTGTCCAAAAGGCATGGGAACAGGGCTTTAGTACAATTGCCATTACAGATCACGATGCAATTGATAATGTTTTTCCCACCATGCAGGAAGGGGAGAGGTTACAGGTTAATGTCATTTCAGGAGTCGAACTAAGTACCGAATTGGGCCAGGGGGAGATTCATATCCTCGGGTATTGTTTTTCTCCAGCGGATCCATTCCTGCTTTCCGCACTGGACCAACTGCGACTCTCGCGTATGAGACGGGTGACTAGAACTGTAGAGCTGCTGCAGCAGATGGGGATGTGCCTAGATCTGAATGATGTTTTGGCCGTCGCCGAAGGTGCGGCGGTGGGCAGGGCCCATGTGGCCCGGGTGCTAATGGCTAGAGGCTATACTAGTAGTATCGCGGAAGGATTTGCACGGTTTCTTGGCCAGGGCAAACCGGCCTACGTTTCGCGGGCCCGTTGTCATACGTTGGAAGCTATTGATTTGATCATCAATGCCGGGGGGGTACCGGTCCTCGCCCATCCTGGCCTTAGCCCCGCGGGTTTGAAATACCTTCCTACACTTGTTGATGCGGGCCTTGCTGGTCTTGAAGTCTTCTATCCACAGCATAGCAAAGAGCAAGAGGAGACGTTTATGCAGATAGCAGAGGACTATGATCTGCTCGTTACCGGGGGGTCCGATTGCCATGGTGCCGGAAAGGATCAGATCTACTTCGGCTCAGTACGTCTGCCTGATTATTACATTAGGGCATTGATGATGCGGGCAGCCGATCTACAAACTAACTGATACCACCTAAATAACACCACCTTGCCTATTATTACTTGCAGGTATACCGGCCTTAAGAACGAATCTTGAGAATATAATTTTAATAGCGTAAAAAGCAAGTATACCGAATGGTGCGAAAGAAAGGTTGTGCGGCGGGTGGCCTTTGATCCTAACATCCAAAAGATTAAGACTTGACGGACACCTACTTGTGTTGATGCAGGTTGGATCCTACTTTAGGAAAGGTGGCCGTGTCATGCTAGAAGGGGAGATTGTCAGATTACGGGCAATTAACGAGGGAGATTTCGTTCGGATTGCCAGGTGGGGCAGGGATGATGAGCTGAAGTACTACATGGAAGGTGATTACCCCACCACTGTTGCTGAGTGTGGGCCTTGGTTGGATAAGGCCAAAAGTGATCCCCACGCAAAACTGCTGGGAATTGCGTTGAGAAGCAACAACTTGATCATCGGCGATGTTGGGCTGAGCCGTATTGCCTGGCGTAGTAAAGAAGCAGAGCTGGGGATCCGCATCGGGGATCACAAGTGTTGGAATCAAGGTATAGGAACTGAGGCGGTTTCTTTGATGTTGGCCTACGGTTTTGACCACCTTAGTCTAAATAAGATATACTTGCGCGTCTACGACTACAATCAGCGGGCCATTCATTGCTATAGCAAGTGTGGTTTTCGCGAAGAAGGCTTTGTCTATCGACAAAATGAAAATAAGCAGACCTGCCGAATCATCCTGATGAGTCTGGCTTCTCAGGAGTATCGGGCGGCGAGGGTACCGTTCCATCCTGCTATTTGAAGCGATACCCACTATATCTATGGCCAATAGGTGAGTATGATGCCAGCTAGAGCCGAACAGGTCAGAACTAGGATCGGGTGGGCCTTAAGGCGTCTTACTCCCAATAGGGTCAGGCCGAGGATAACCAGCGCTTTGATGTTGATAAGCTCTGGTAGCTGAGCAAATCCTTTTGGAAGGCCAAGGGTAATCGGTTGTTTGAGGATAGAGGTCTCAGCGACAAAGAATGCCGCGGCAACGATTAGTCCACAGATCACTGGGCGCATAGCCAAAAACGCCTCTTGCATCAATTCGCTCCTTTCATGTCTTTGCATAAACTTGGATATGAGCAAAGCTAGAAGCAATGATGGTAAGACAATGCCCGCAGTGGCTATCGCAGCCCCAGGGATCCCTCCCACGTGATACCCCACCAAGGTGGCGGAGTTTACGGAAATGGATCCGGGGGTGATCTCAGAGATGGCAATCAAGCTGTGGAATTCGGTAGTGTCCATCCAACCTTGAATCTCCAGTTCATCTTGGATCAGGGGGATCATCGCGTAGCCGCCACCAAAACTAAACAGACCAATCCGAAAGAATATGAAAAACAGCTTGATGTAGATCACTAGGCTCGCGCTCCTTTCGTCGGCTTATTAGTACTTAGCAGTGAGCGGACAATGCCAACGACCAGGCCGATGGCGATTGCAAATATGGCATGCACGTTTGCACCAACTACCAGCAGGACGGTACCGATTACTAGTAATATCCCCATTGCATCTTGTACGCTCAACTTGATTAGGTCGATGGCTGCATGTAAGATTAGCCCGACCACACAGCAGCGAATTCCCCAAAAGGCCGCGGTAATAACTGGATTGGCGTCAAGCTCCGAGGCGAAGGCAGCAACGCAGCTTAGGATAACAAAGGAAGGCAGAACAACGCCTAACATGCCTCCAATGGCACCGGCAAAGCCCGCCAGACGATAACCCAGCAGGGTCGCAGAATTAACTGAGATGGAGCCGGGCATTGATTCCGAAACGGCGAAAATGTCGATGATATCCTCATCACTGATCCAGCCCTTCTTATCCACTGTTTCATCTTTGATCAACGGGATCATTGCGTATCCGCCCCCGATGGTAAAAAAACCAATCTTGAAAAAAGTTGCAAATATCTCGAATACCTGCTGCAGCCGATCTCGTCTAGCCTGTGTCTGTACAGCTTCCATGGTTACACTCCTTTCTGTAGATAGTGTGAGAGGACCAACGCGGCTGCTCCGGCGGCAATTGCATTGTGACCCCATGCAGGACGACGGAAGGCACAGCGGAGATGGCCCGGGTTATAGAGCATGCGCTGTGCAGTTCGGACTGCCTCGCGGTAATAAAGATCGGATGTGTCAGAGATCATCCCTCCGAGGACAACCATTTGTGGGTGCAGGATGTTCACAATATTGGCGATGGCAATTCCCATGTAGTTGGCTGCCTCTTGTAGAACCTGAACAGCCAGAGGATCATCGTTGTCCGCTGCGATACAAATGTCCTTGAAGGTGATGCTATCTAGGGTCATGTTGCTCATCAGGTAACTATCCCGACCTTTGCGGATCTCGGAGCGAAAGGCATTAACAATTGCCGGAACAGTGGAAATCGCTTCGATGCAGCCAAACTTTCCACAGTGACAGGGTCGTCCTCCCGGCTCGACGATCATATGTCCGTAGGCACCCTCGGTATCACTGTCGCCGCTTAGTAACATATCCTTAGCGATGATTCCACAGCGGATCCCCACCCCGATATTGATATAAATGACACTGTGCACTCCCCGGGGGGCATGGATGACATGTTCTCCCATAACGGCGGTAGTGGCGCCGTTAGCGATAAAGACAGGGGTTTCAAACTTGGATTCGAAGATATCCTTCAAATCGATGTTCTGCCAGGTGGGATTAGGGAAACTAGAGGGGTTCAGCAGAATCCCATGCTCAAGATCCAGTGGGCCGACCGAACCAATACCGACGCCGATCAACCGCTCTTTTGGTCGCTCCCTAAGATGTTCCTCAAGAAGCCCGGTCACAGAACGGAAGACATCCAAAGCATTGCGTTTTGCATCAATGGCTAAATCGCAAACCCAAACTGGTTCAAGTAGAGCGTTACAGATAAGCACCCGGATGTTAGAGCGGGACAACTCGATGCCGACCATGTGTACACCATCGGGGTTAACGGAGAACAATACGGGTGGTCTTCCCACCGTAGTAACGTCCGTGTTTTCCTGTTGGACTAGTTCAAGATCAACAAGTTCCTTAATATTCCGGGCTAAAGTGGTCCGGGGCATACCCGTAAGCTCCATCAAGCTTGTGATAGTTGGACTAGTCTGCATGAGAATACAGTTCAGGACGCGCAAAGTATTTTCATCAAGGGTAGAAAGAACGTGCTTATTTTCCAACTTAATCCTCCCCCTATACAAATTCTATCCGATTTGGACATAACTCCGCTCAAAACTAGGCAACTCGGTGTGCTTTCTTGCCAGTTCTTTGAAGTTATTGAGAGCGAAAGAAAAGCTGAGGAACGCAGCCAATAGTGGGACACAGGTGTTCGTGGACCCAGGTAGGACTTGGTGTGCGCGTAGCGTTCTCACTTGTGTTTCATTAATATTACCATATTGGTTAAAAGTCGTCAATACGATTTGTAAACGTTTTTACGCCAGCCCCAGTTAAGGATCTGATTGGCGGGGAAGGGAATGCTGCTAGACGTCGTGTGGGGCTGCCGATCGGGGTCCATCAGAACCGGTAGAAACCCCAACAAATTCGTCCGTTTTCGTTGCGGGCGGAGGATATGGAGTGGCTAAAACTGCGATCAAGATATTCTAGTCTTACTTGAAGTACTACTTCCACCCAACTTAACTTAAGGACACTTAGTCGATTACTGCATGTGCTGGCTATTGAAGGTCAAACAGGTAAGCCCACGGCTCTGTGGAAAGACTTCACCAGGGTACTTGTAGCTACCTGGTTTTGGTGCTGTGTATTGCCAAAGTCCAAGGGGTCTGCCCGATGTTAGAGTGACCACGGGATATTTGCATCCCTGAAGGCATTTGTTAGTGATGGTCTGGCTTAGATGCAACAAGTTCTATACATATTATATAGGCAACCATCCAAGGAACCTGATTCTGGCGAAGCTTGTCTTCTGTGGCCTCCTTGATGGCCTTGGCCATAAATCCTACTGCTCCCAAGGGTGACGATAGGCATGGCTTAGTCGGTGGTTTCGCCGGGGCAATGTAACCTAATGTTCTGAAGTGCAGTGACCACCTAACTGTAGCGGTGTTCAAAGGATGTCGTTGCCACATGATCATGCTGTTTTCAAGAAGACTAGCTACTGGAAATTCATGAATGTGTAACGCTGATTTTCCGTGGTTTTCATGCACCGTCACAGTGAGGACAAGGCGTATTCCCCTGGGCAGGAATACTATCACCCCTTTTTTGCTTAATGTGCAGGGAACTGCAAAATACACCAGATTAAAGCAGGAATTTGTCGAATGGATGTGGAACCTACTGTTAGCAAGATATCGTTCTTGACGTGAGTGCAAGCTGTTGGCGCGGAGGTTGATTTGGACATGGTGGATATCCTGGTTAAGGGTGGACCGGTCATGGTCCCACTTTTGCTTTGCTCGATTATCGCATTGGCAATTAGCTTGGAGAGATTGATTTATACTGCTCGGTGTCGATGGGATACCAGGGATTTGATCGAACGGATCAAGCTTCTTCTCGGGCAAGACAAGCCACTAGAGGCAATGCAAGCGGCAAAGAAAGCTAGAGGTCCATCAGCCGCGGTATTAAGTAGTGGAATTGCCAATTATGATCGTGATGTGGAGACGATTCGGGAGTATATGAAGGCTGCCGGACAGCAGGAGATTTATAGGCTAGAACGGGGTTTGCCCATGCTCGATGCAATTATCTCCATTGCGCCGTTACTTGGGTTGCTCGGTACGATTACAGGTATTATGAAGAGCTTTAACATTCTTGGTGCCTTAGAGGGAATTGCTGAGCCAGCTTTACTCAGCGTCGGTATAGCAGAGGCCTTGATTACCACTGCGGCAGGATTGATTGTTGCCATCCCCACCGTGGTCCTTCATTACTTTATTTCCACCCGAATTGAGCGCTTGGTGGCTGATATGGATGTGCGTGCCACCGAATTCATTGATTTTATCAAGGTTATAAACGGTAAGTCATCTTGATGATATAATTCGTTTACTTATCCGCTACACGCGGAGGATACAGGTGAGCCCGATGCTGTTTGAACGAAGAAGAAAGTATCGTATAGAAGTACAGATTGTACCCATGATTGACGTCATGTTTTTTCTGGTCGTCTTCTTTATGCTATTTACTACCTTTAAGACAAATCCTGCGGGAATAACCATTGATATCCCCCAGGCGAACACCAAGGACACCCAACCAGTGGAGTACTTGGTTGTTAGCGTTGACCGTGATAGTAAGCTATATGTGGATCGACAACAGGTATCTCTGCTACAGCTACAGGACCTTGTAGCAAGGCGTATTAAGGACAACTCTCAATTGCCAGTGGTGATTGAGGCAGATCGTCGCGTTCCCTGGGAGAGAGTCATTGAAGTTGTTGATGAGATATGTGCTGTGGGAGGACATGTGTTCAGCTTCGCGGTCGCCCCTAAAGAATAAAGTGTGGGAGTGATAATAATGTTCGGGGACGACAGTTCTCTTGGTAAGTATATTGTAGTATCAATTGTGTTGCATGCCGTGCTTATCGGTGTCTATCCTCGATGGCAAAGCAAAACCCCGGGAAATGTGGCCACGGGGTCTCCTTTACTTTATGTAGTGCCTTACACAAGACCGAGCCCTCCCGAGACAGCAACTGAGTCACCGGTGCAGAAAACTGAACCGAAAAAAGCACAGACAGTGCCAAAACAAGAGGAGACTCCGCCACCGAAGGAGCCGGAGAAGAAGGTAGCGCCTCCGCCGAAGGCGCCAGAACCGGATCCCGTACCACCGTTGCCGGAGAAACCCAAAGTGGAGCCTGCGGCATCGAAGACGAAAGTCCCGGAACCAGTTCAGGAAAAGGCCCCTGATGTGGTTTCATCATCAACGAGCGAACTCGTTTTGCCCATCGCCCCAGAGCCTGAGCCTGAGCCAGAACCAGAGCCAGAACCGGAGCCGGTTGTAGAAGAGGCACCAGTGGACGAAGGGACTACCGATGTTGTCGGGGATGTCACCTCGGCAGCGCCACAAGAGCCTGTACCCTCTGGCTTTGGAGAAGTTGTGGTTGATTACAGGATGGTTCCGACTAAGGCGATTGACCCAATTAGCAAGGATATTGTGGATATTGAAGTGGTCGTCGAAGGCGGTAAGGTGCAGGATGCCAGGATCCATAGTTCATCGGGTAATGCAAGATTCGCTGAGAACGCGCTGCAAACCGTACTTAGATGGGAATTTGTGGAGCGAAAAACACGCTACTTGGTGCGCATCAGGTTTATCTACGAATTGATCACTCTAAAAGACGGTTTCTCCATGCCAAAACTGCATGAACCCGAGTTGATTCACTTTGAATATCTCAGTGATTCACCGCGAATATGATTAAAGAGGGGTTAGTTGAATGCCACGTAAGGTTGTGCTACTTAGCTGCGTGTTTCTTCTGATGGTTACAGCTGCGGTCTATGGTTCATCCTTTTGGGATAACTTACCGGAGACTTTGGTTCTTAAGAACGACTACATTGCTATTCTCGTTAACCTGTCCGAGGAGGGCATGGCAAGGTTTTCCTTAAGTACTACGGGGGGTGATCCCACTAGGGCGGATGATCAGAATAAGCAACTACTCTTTGGGCAAGAACGGCCGCGTACTTCATACACGACGGTCCAGATTAATGGAACTGATTATGTCTTTGGAGGACCATCCTATCGCCGGGGCGGCAGAGATGTCCGTTTCGGGGCCCTAGTTGATGGTCCGCGTATTGACAAGAACGGCGAAGCCATCATTACCACCTATGCTTTTCCAGACGCATTAGTCACCCAGACTTTAAGTTTTGCCCGAAGTTCAACCACGGGGCTGGAGGATACGGCGCGGATTTCATATCAGGTGGTTAATGAGGGGCAGGATCCAATAAGGCTGGGGCTACGAATCATGTTAGATACAATGCTTGGGACCAATGACGGAGCACCTTTCCGAATTGGGGATGAGGCGATAAAGAGTGATACCTTCTACTCATCCGATGATATGCCTCAGTTTTGGCAAGCATTTGATTCCTTGATTGAACCGGCTGTAATGGCTCAGGGTACCCTCAGTGGAGCAGACATCACCACACCTGATCGGGTGTACTTTAGTAATTGGGGCGACTTGGCCGATGGCCCGTGGGATTTTGAGTTTTACCCAGGACGAGATTTTACCCGGGCTGGTGATTGGGAACAAGATAGTGCCATGGCGCTTTTCTGGGATCCAGTTACCGTCGGGCCGGGTGAGGAGATCGAGTACGTTACTTACTATGGTTTAGGGGGCATCACCATTGCACCCGGGGAACTCTCACTGGGCGTTACAGCACCTGCCAGTGTTGTACCCTCTTTAGACGAAGAGCCATTCTCTATTGTTGCCTATATCCAGAATACCGGACGGACGACTGCTAAGGATGTTGTGGCCACCCTTGAGCTGCCAGCGGGGCTTACGTTACAATCAGGTTCACTGCAAAAGGAATTAGGGGATCTACCGGTCCATGATACGGTACAAACCTACTGGTTAGTGAAGCCTGATCCACAAATTGCAGGGGATAAGCTTTTCTTCACGGTACGTCTCCGTTCGTTTAATACCGATCCCAACTCGGTTACCCGGGGGATTACCGTTATTCCACCACCAAGACTGAAGGTTGAGGCCCAACCACCGCGCCTTGTGGGATTTTCCGGCGGAGTAGGTCTATATGAAGTGGTCGTATCTGTTACCAATAACGGGGGATTTGTGGCAAACAATGTCTGGGTTGATTTCACCGGTCCCACTTTGCAGCTAGCAAACAAGGAGACGAAGGAGAAATACTTAGGCAACCTTACGCCGGGTGAGTCGGTTTCACTTAGCTGGTTTGTGCGACCTAATCTAGCCTACAAGGCTAAGGATGACCAAGGAAAGATTCGTTACTTCTATTCCTTTGTGGGACGAGCCTCCAATGCGACCAATGCCACGCTGTCGGGCCAACTCTATGTTGAGGATCTGCTTCCTAAGGTCTACGTAAACAGCTGTGAAGAAGTTGCGCCAGGGGACTTCGTTACAGTGGAGGTCATGGCAGACGATATTGGAAGCTTTTTTGGTGGTAGGGTGTCTGTAACCTACGATCCAACTATGTTGAGTCTGCTGCCCGGTGGTGTTGAACGGGGCACCCTCTTTACTGATGTGAGTGAGGGAGGACGCACACCGCTTCACTGGGCTGTGCTGAAGAACAACATCGTTGATGGTGTTGTGAGCATTGAAGGGGACCGAAGCCCCCTCGGAGCCATAGGGAACACCTCTGGGAGCTTGGTGCGACTGCGTTTTATTGCTGTTGGAACGGGGACGACAAAGATAGCGGTGGAAGAAGTAAAGGTAATTGATGGTGCGGGTAACCCAGTCGATGTATTGGCCCTTCCGCAGACCATCACTATGGTACCGGTGAATTGACATTAGTTTTGTAAATAGATTCCGGTAAGGGGGAGCTTGATTATGCGGACTAAGAGAGTATTGGTCCTAGTAGTAATGATCTTAACATTTTCCGCCACATGCGGAGCACAGGTTCGGCAGTTTAAGGATGTAGATCCTGGCCACTGGGCCTACGATGCGATCAAACAGCTTGTTGATGCGGGCATTATCCCTGTTTTCGAAGACGGGACCTTCCGGGGCAATGATTCCGTTGACCGGTATACTCTAGCCAGTGTTATAGCTGCTGCGATTGAGAAGGCGGCAAAGGATCCCACTGGACTTACTGAGGAAGATCTAGTGCTGCTAAAACGCCTGTCTACGGAGTTCCGTGAGGATCTAGTCCGGTGGTATGAGGATCGCCAAGCGCTCCTTGACCGCATGGAAAGTGTGGAGAAGCTTACGGTATCCCTAGATGAGAGTATTAATCAGTCCCTTTTGGGGATCCATGCTTTAGATAATAGAACTGTGGAGCTTAAAGAGCGTATTGAAAGGGAACTGGTGACAAAGGGTCAACTAGAAGAAGAGCTAACGGTTATTTCTACGACGGTCGCCAGCCTATTAGTGGAGTTTAGCCAGGAAACCCAGCTAGTAGACAAAATTCAGCAGGATGTGGCATTGCTCCAAGACAACGCTGTAGCCATGGGGGTTAGCACTTCGGATCTCCAGGGTGGACTGGAGAAGCTAAATGTCCAGCAACAACAGTATGCAGACGACGTTCAAAAAGCCCTAAATCGTCTTGAAGGTTTGATGGGGACTCTGACAGAGGAGAATACCGGTCTTGCTACTCGCTTGGGGCTATCCGAAAGTGACCTTGCTAGCTTGAACAGCCAGGTGGACTCGATACAAGCGGACGTCACCAGTTTGCGGGATTCAGTCAAGGAAATGTCCTGGCGAATTAGCGAACTAGAAGAACGATCGCTGGAGATGGATCTAAACCTTTCCCAGCTAGATGATTTGATGCAGAAGGAAATCGAGGATCGTCAAAGGCAGATCCTGGAGTTGACCGATGGCTTAGGAGAATTGAGGGAGCTTTTGGGGCGAAATGCCGAGGAGACAGCTGCAATACTAGGTGAGTTGCAGGTTAATTTATATACTCTGGAGGATGTTGTGGGGGTCCTGCAACCAGATTTGTCCAGTCAGCTCAGTGGAACCAGGGATGAGCTTAAGAAAATGCTTGATGCCCAAAGCAAGTCGTTGGAGGAACATAATAAGGTCCTAGACACCGTTCAGAAAACCCTCTCAACCCATGGATTATCCTTGGGGGAACACAAGCAGACCCTGTTGGCTTTGCAGGATTTGCTTGCCACACATGGCTCGCTGTTGGAGCAACAAGATGCGGCTTTGACCAATTTGCAGCAGGTGACCTCACAGCTTCAGGGGGAAATTGACAAGATTGAAGAGGCTCTAAGCGAACGGGATCAGGTGTTAGCAGCTTTGCAGGAATACACTGGAGCACAACAGGCAGCCCTAAGTCAACAGGAGAAGCTCCTTGGGGAATTGACAGATCGGTTCAATTTGCTAGCCGATGATCACCAAAGACTAACCGAGCGGCAAGCCAACGCAGAAGCTACTCTTACACAGCGATTGGTTGCGTTGGAGGATTCGATTACGGCGCTGCAAAGGGAAGATGAGAGGATCAACAAAGGCCTTCTTGAACACCAAAGTGCACTTAGTGATCAAGGTGCAAAATTGGCTGATCTCGAGGGACAACTAGGCGTACTAAAGCAGGAACTTGCGGAGACAAGACTGGAACTAGGCCTACTTGGTACCGACTTTGAAGACGGTCAGAGTAGTATAACTGCCAAGTTGGAGGTTATTTCACAAAAGTACGATGTTCTCGAGAGCGATCTCCAATCATTGCTTGCGGATCACCAAAAACTTGACAGCAATGTATCAAGCAATCTAGAGACAATGGAGCGGCGCCGGATCCAGGAACTTGCTGGATCGGAAGCAAAGCTGCAGATGGAGATTAAAGGCCTAAGCAGTCGGGTGGAGGATCTAGGTACTCAGATTGAGTACTTGAACACTAATCTAGCTGAGGAAGTTGCCGCCCACGTATCCGGTTACCGGATCAGTGAAAGTCAGTTAGTGGATAAGTTGGAGAACTTAACTCAGCAGTTTACTAGTTATCGTCAGACTAGTAATGCTCATGTGGAAGCCCTGGAAGGTAAGGTCAAGACCATGCAATTAGTGGCAGTGCTAAGCTTGATTATAGCTTTGATAAAGTAACACATTGAACCTCAAGCAAATGGGCAGGATAAAGTGGGAGGTAGAAAGTGTTGAAGCGCTTCATATTTTCCATAATCCTGCTCATTTTGCTTTTTGGAGCTTTGTTTCTTGGGGGAGTCTTGCCCATAGAGGAAATCCCTCCTAATCCAATTAACAGGCCACCCTATTACGTAATCGTTGATGAGGTCGATGCAAAGTACCTTATGTATACAGAGGTAACGGTGCGGGTTGGTGATGAACTGATTACCGGGGACAATAGACTATATCGAGTGGTGGAGGTTAAAGGGAATCGAGCAAAGGCACGATTTATTCGGGAGGAGATACTAGAAGACGTGTGATCTTGAGCCTCAGTCCGCTTAACGGCTCCGTCGTTAGTTGACAATTAAGGATATTACAGGTATAATTTAGAAGAAAAAAATTGTAAACTGAGATTATATTGGCAAAAGTTGTTTCTGTAGGTTAACAGTGGATACTTGGGTCAGTTACGCGTACTGTAGCGTTGAGGAAACCGGGATCAGTGAGGCCTGCGCTTTAGGGTATGCGGAGGTAAAAAATGAATGTGGCAGGGGGGTATTTAAAGGGCATATCTAGGCTTCGTTACATGTGGTGGTAGGCATGCAGTAAAGAACCCTCACGTTCAGGTGGGGTTTATGCATAGTAGTAAGGGCGTCGCTCCAGCGTAAGGAGGTGCCCGTTAGTTCTGCCAGCTGGGAACAGATGGACTGGAAAACTAGGTCATGATAGGAGAGGGGATGTCCCATGGAGAAATATCTGCGCCCTCTCATTGATTACTTCCACACTGAAATACTCCCTGCTAATTATGATCAATTAGTTGAAGTATTTGGACGGGTTGTTCCTGAGTGCAACGTGTACTTAGTTGACGATGAAGGTAACCTACTAGGCTTCTGTCAGCAAGATGATATCAGCTTGGTGGAAGAACAATGGGTAGCGGAGGGTACTATTCTAGAACTGCTCGACAAGTATGCTAGTATCCATGTATATAAAGAATTGGTGTCCGGCAAAGATACTCTAGTGAATCCACTGAAGTATGGGGGTACTGCCGTAGGCACGTTGTGTGTAGTGTCTTTGCCTAATAAGATCACGCAAAAGCATGAGTTGATCTCGGAATACATGGGGGGAGTCCTGGGCTTATTGTTGGGCAAGGAATTGGCAGGGGTGGAGCAGAGCAAATTGAGGGCTAGAATCCAGGCCCGAAAGGCTTTACAAGCCCTATCGTATTCAGAAATTATTACATTGCAGAAGATCTTCACCTGTTTAGATGTCAACTATGAAGGTTTCTTTGTTGCTGGCGAGGTTGCTGCTGAATTGGGAATTACCAGATCGGTCATTGTCAATGCTCTGAAGAAGCTCCGTTCGGCCAACATCCTCGAATCAAGATCCCTTGGGATGAAGGGTACTTTTGTGCGGGTGCTCAACCAGGAGATTATTGAGATGGTTAATAGTCATGATTATCGGAGTTTGCAGTCTTTGCAGAAAAACTAGTTCAAAAGGGAGTATACCCAAGCGTGCCTAACAGGGCCTTAAGCGGGCAAAGCCCGCTTGCCTAAGAGGCCTGCTGGCTTTTGTCCCTTTGGAGGATATTCCCTAATCTTGTCTTCAGCTCCTGAAGGCTCATCACTTGCTGAATACAGTATCGTTGATAAATCTCGTTAAGCTCCTCCATCAATTCTGTATCTAAACCGTGCTCTAGTTGCTCCCGTAACTGGGCCGTTTCTTCCTTGACTTTGTCATAGTCCTGCAGACTTGTAGCAAGGTCACTGAGTACCTGAGACCAATTGGTGCTGCCATGGTGACCTTCCAGTTTGCTTAGTCGTGCCTCAACGTCGCTAAGCTGGTCTTTAAGATCCTGCAAAAGATTCAGGATCTCCATGGCTGGTTCCGATTGCTCCGGTGTTTGCTCCTTTTTCACACACTTAGTGTAGTAGCAGTTTGTAATGCCAGCTAAGGTACGATTGGGCAGAAATTCATGGGCCTTACGGAATCCATCGGCTTTGGGTAGACCCTGTTGTACCGCTTCTCGGACACAGTCTTGAATAATGCTTAGTTCCTTGGTGGACCAAGTCTGATTCGCCTCTCCAAAGGACATTATGTAGGCTCCCCCTTCTTCGTTTGAAAGTAGGATATTTGGAAGTTCATTTAGATTATGTGCCGATTTACCAGCTTTTATGCCGAGAAAAAAGTAAAGAAGGATGACAGGGCGTGCAAAAGCCCTGTCGTCGGAGTCTTAGAGAATCCCCACGGACTTTAGAAGGAGAAAGATACCGATCCATCCATAGTTTTGGGTCCAACTCCACAGACTCCCCAAAAGCCCGTCGTCATTGCCCGTCTGTCCGTTTTGGGGAAGTCCCTGGTCGAGTACTAGTACTTGACCAACGGATAGCGTATCAGGGTTGGTAATATTGTTCAGACGCATAAGCTCTGAAACAGAGACCCCGGTACGCAAAGAGATTGAGTAGAGCGTGTCACCGGCCTTAACCTGATAGGTGCGGACCGCGGCGGCCGCTAAAGTAGAACATAGGGTTAATACAATTACAAGCATCATTGCAGCAAAGGTGAATTTGCGCATTGCCTAGACCTCCTTTAATTACTACAGTTATCTGTTAATTCGCCGTTAACAGAGAAAAGTCCTGTGGTAAGTGTGGGGACCTCAAGCAGCAACTAGTCAAATTGGGCAACGATAACACCTAGCCTGTGGTATCCACTCTTCCACTATTGGGAATTATAGTACTAAAGGAAGGAGGATGCAACGGTGGCAGGTCAAAAATCCATTCTTAGTTACTTCAGTTCAAAGAACAACGCGGCGGCGGCCTTACAGCGATTACAGGAGGAGGGCATCCTGGATGTGCGCTTGGATCGAGTTAGTCTCTATGAACAAGATCCCATGCGCTACCGAGGTGGTTTATTCAGTGGTGGCATTAATTCTTTAGAAGGAGTAGGTAGTGCTGACGTTCTAGACGGGACTCAGACAACAGAGAGTGGCTTAAGTAGTTCATATCTGCTTGGACCTACCTATCTGTTGACCGTGGTGATAGACGATGCCCAGTTTGACCAGATTAAAACAGTCATAGAGAACTATGGGGGAACGGTATAAGGACGTTATCCTTACTATTGAAAGGCTAGATGGTGTGCGGACGTATGTTGCTGAGAGGCTAAGTAATTGGCAATGGGATACCCTGGAATTGGTCGCCAGTCCAAGGCGCGTTGCTTACAAAGCAGCGTGGAGGTGTCTTTTGGTTCATAGTGGGTCCGAACGTCGGTTATCTCCGCTCTGAATAGCCTAGGTTAAGGGTATGCAATTTTCATGGAAACAAGGGGTGTGGGCAACGTTTTCCCGCCCTCCGTTCAAGCTGCTTAGCTATTGTGAATCATATGGTTTGAACTTCTATTAGAAGGTAGTCTAGTAATCGGATGATAGACACAGCAGTCTGGGTACCAGAAGGCTCCATAACCTCCAGGAAAAGGTGTGATGGTACTTAATTGGGTTGTTCCATGGCGGAAATAGCATACTTAGATCATATCCAGTTATCTTCTCTGCTCTCTCCAATGTGAGAGTCGGCGTGTTAGCATGTATATACGACGACTTGATTGTTGTATGGGGAAGACTTATCCTGTTGGCAGGGATCTGGTTGTGAGTTTGACCAGGGAGCACAGACGCAGTATAATTAGCGTGTAGAGAACTCAGTTGGAGACGTGATTTTGTGGCTAGACCGCCAAAAGTTCGTAGAGTAGAATTTGTTCCCCATGCTACCTATTTCAAACCTGCGGGTATTCCTGCCAAGGAACTAGAAGAGATTGTCTTGACCGTTGAAGAAGTAGAGGCTATGCGACTGAAGGATGTGGAAAAACTAGATCAGGAATCCTGTGCGGCAAGCATGCATATATCCCGCGCCACCTTTCAAAGGATTCTAACCAGTGCCCGAGAAAAAACAGCCAATGCTATCATTGATGGAAAAGCGTTGCGGGTGTCCGGAGGAACCTATCGTTACTCTCCTCCTAGTGGTGGCAGAGGCCACCGGCATCAGTTTGGCAGAAGGGGCCAAGCTGGACCTGGGGGTGGGAGCAGTATTGAACGGAACAAACGCTAGGGAGGATTAGGATGCCTGCAGTTAATCTACTAATTAAGCCGGCCTCTAGTAGCTGCAATCTGCGCTGTGATTACTGTTTCTACCATTCGCTTGCAGCCATGCGCTCAACACCCAACTACGGGACCATGTCGATAGAGACTCTGGAGAATTTGGTAAAAAGGGCTTTTGAGTTTGCTGACGGGTACTGCGGCTTTGCGTTTCAAGGGGGAGAGCCAACCCTAGCCGGTCTACCGTTTTATGAGAGACTGATTGAGCTACAAGAGAAATACAGACCCCGGGGTGTGCAAGTAAAGAACTTTCTGCAGACCAATGGGATTGTTCTAGATAAAGAGTGGGCCAAGTTTTTGAAAGACCATGATTTCCTGGTTGGTTTATCATTAGATGGCCCGAAGAGGATCCATGATTTGCATCGTAAGGATATCCATGGTCGGGGTACCTTTGGACAAGTTATGAACGCTGCCCAGGTGCTGGAGAGTTACCAAGTAGAGTTTAATATTCTCAGTGTGGTAAACTCCACCGTAGCCCGGCATCCCCAAAGGATCTATAATTTCATGAAAAAACAAGGCTTTAACTACTTGCAGTTTATTCCCTGTTTGGATGCCTTAGATGGGGAACAGACGTCTTTTTCCTTGAGTGCCGAGGACTATGGTAGATTCTTGTGTGTGTTGTTTAACTTATATGTAAAGGACCTAGAAAGCACCCGGCCTGTTAGTATTAGGTATTTTGATAACCTGATTCAAATGGCCTTAGGCTATCCTCCCGAAGCATGCGACCAGCAGGGGCACTGTAGCATTCAGTTTGTGATCGAGGCCGACGGTGGGGTTTATCCTTGCGATTTCTATGTCAGCGATGCCTGGTATATGGGAAACATCAATGAAGCTTCCTTGGTGGAGCTTAGCAGGTCACCTGCGGCAAAGGAATTCGTTCGCTCCTCCTTGGACCTTATACATGATGATTGTAGGAAATGCCGTTGGTACTATCTGTGCCATGGCGGTTGTCGCCGCCGCAAGGAACCTGTCCACTCAGGACAGAAGAACTTGGACGTATTTTGCCCGGGATTTCAAATGTTTTTCCAATACGCAGAACCCACCATTCAAGAGGTTGCACGGCGATTGAGTTGGCGATTGCAGGGAAGATAAAATGGGGGTAGTATAAGTTGAAATTCATGACTGTTACCCTAGGTTGTCAAGCGAATTTTCATGACTCTGAGAAGATTGCAGGTTACTTAATCCAATGTGGTCATACTCTTACGCAAGAACTTGATGAGGCTGACCTTGTGATCTATAACACTTGTTGTGTCCGGGAGAATCCGGAACGTAAGCTCTACGGGCAAGTAGGTGGACTAAAAGCTTGGAAAAGGGAAAAACCCGGTCGCTTGATCGGTGTTTGTGGCTGTATGGTTCAGCAAAGTGCAGAGCTACCGGTGATTATCAAACGGTTATCCCATGTGGATCTCATTTTCGGTACCCATAACATCCACCGTTTGCCAGAACTGTTAAAACGCTGTCTTGCCGGGGAGAGAGTCATTGAGGTTTGGGATAAAAGTGATGGAGTATACATTCATCCTACTTTCCGAGAGGATAAACTTAAGGCTTGGGTGGATGTGATCCACGGTTGTAACAATTTCTGCACCTATTGCATAGTTCCCTACACCCGAGGTAGGGAACGGAGCCGACCGGTGGAGCATATCATAGATGAAGTCAAGCAACTGGCCGATGCGGGGATTAAAGAGATCACATTGCTTGGGCAAAATGTCAACTCCTATGGGAAAAACCTTGTGGGCCAGCCTTCCTTTGCGGATCTGCTAGGGGCATTAGATGACATCCCCGGGATTTGCCGGATTCGGTTCATGACCAGTCACCCTAAGGACTGCTCACCCCAATTGATTAAAGCTTTAGGGCAACTGGAGAAGGTCTGTGAGCACTTGCACTTGCCACTACAAGCAGGAAGTGATCGGATTCTGAAGGCGATGAACCGCAGGTATACCAGGGCATACTATTTGGAACTGGTGGAAAGAATAAGAAGCGAGGTCCCCCAGATTAGTCTGACCACGGACCTGATGGTGGGTTTTCCCGGAGAAGACGAGGAGGATTTTGCGGATACCCTATCCGCCGTAGAACAGATCAGATTTGATAGTGCCTTTACCTTTATCTATTCACCCCGAAAAAACACCAAAGCCGCTGCGATGAAAGGGCAGGTACCCGATGAAGTCAAGTCAGATCGGATTAGTCGGTTGATCGAAGTGCAGAATCAGATTAGCTTTGAGAAGAACCAAAAGCTAATTGGTACACGACAAACAGTCTTGGTCGAAGGAACGAGCAAGGACGATGCTAAAAAGCTTTCGGGCAGAACCCGGACTAACAAGCTTGTGCTATTTCCCGGTGACCAAAACCTGTGGGGAAAGGAAGTTGTGATCAAAGTCGTAGGTGCAGGGACTTGGCACCTAGAGGGTGCCTTAGAGGAGGCCGATTGATGAACCAGGAGACTGGTGCGAAACGAAGGCTTTTAGAGACAAAAAACCGTGATCTGTGGCAGTCGGAACTGGTCAGCGCTGAGGGGCGTGTGTTGGGACGGATTGTCCGTCAGATCATAGAAGTTGACATGTATACCATCCGTTATTTCATCGTTTACTGCCAGGAAAGTGGCAAGCATCTGATCGTCCCTAGTGACGCCGTACGTGACATAGAGGATAACCGGGTCTATACCTATGTGACCCAGGAAAGCCTCACCAAGCTGCCAGACCTATCTCGCCCGGTGGAAAATGTTGAAGAAGAGATCTACCGGGTTATTGGTCGTAAGCCCTACTGGGAAGAAGAGGCCCTTCCTGAAGACTTCCCCTACTGAGTGGATCACTTGGCAGGATTTTCATCTATCTCTAACGAAAATTATATTTTCAAGGAACAAGGCCATCCGGGCATGGACATGAGACGGTACGGCTTTAAAGACTGACTGGCAACATTGCTGGATAGTATCTTCATGAGTTGGCCGTCTAGGTGATCTTTGAGCCTTGAATCCTGTGCTAAGGAAGGGTCTTTTGAAGGGAGGAACGCCAGCTTGACTGGGCTTGGGATCCTCTGGCGAAATGTGAATGAGTACACCAATGATGCGTCAATACAATAGGATTAAACAACAACACCCTAACGCCTTAGTGTTTTTCCGGTTGGGTGATTTTTATGAGATGTTTGGTGATGATGCCGTTTTGGCGTCAAAGGAATTGGAGATCACCCTCACCTCTAGGGAAAGCGGCAAGGGCAATCGCATCCCGATGTGTGGTGTTCCCTACCACGCTGTGGATCGTTATCTAGCTCAATTGATGGAGAAAGGGTACAAGGTGGCCATCTGTGATCAGGTGGAGGACCCGAAGGAAGCCAAGGGTTTGGTGGAGCGGGAAGTAACTAGGGTGGTCACACCGGGTACGATTTATGAGCAAGAACTGTTAGATGAGCACCAGAACAATTACTTGATCGCCGTATGTGGCAGCAGCTTAGGTTTCGGACTTGCCTATGTAGATGTCTCCACAGGGGAGTACGCGGCCTGCTCTATCCAGGAATCGATGGGGATTGGGACGCTAATAGATGAACTCTATCGACTTAACCCCGCCGAAGGATTGGTAGATAGCAAGGAGACCTTGGACCGATTGGTGGACCTTTTGCCGCCGAACTGGCGGGGACGTTTTAGTGTGGATGAAGCCAGGCTATTTAGTGGTAGCCGGGGTGAACAGGCTTTGCTAGATCACTTTGAAGTACAAAACCTCGCTGGATTTGGATGTGGCAATGAACCCCTACTAGTTACGGCAGCAGGTGCCTTGTTACTATATGTACAGGATAACCATCGACAGAGCCTTGGTCATATTACCTCACTGCGGGTGTATAATACAGCGGAACATATGTTGTTGGATCGGGCTACCAGACGTAACCTGGAGCTGACCCAGACCATGCGGGAGGGGAAAAAGGAAGGCTCCCTGCTATGGGCTATTGATCGAACTTCAACCAGCATGGGGGCAAGAACCCTCGCCAAGTGGATTAATCAGCCATTGATTGATCAAGATGACATTAATCGACGCCAGGAACTAGTGGAGCAGTTAGTTCAGGATATGGGCCTGCGGGAGAGGGTCCGCTCCCTACTTCGAAGGGTCTATGACCTAGAGCGGTTAGCGGCAAAAGTCAATTGTGGTTCTGCCAACGGACGGGATCTGTTAAGTCTTTGCGAATCCCTAAAACAACTGCCTAGCCTCATCGCGAATCTAATGGAAGCAGGGGGCCTATTGGCTGACCTTGGAGGGACCATTGATCCTCTAGAGGACGTGCACGGACTCCTGGAAACCAGCATTGGGGACAATCCCCCGGTTAGTATTACAGAAGGCGACTTGATCAAGACGGGGTACAATGCTGAAGTTGACGAATTGAGAGTCCTAGCCGCGGCAGGGGATGACTGGGTGGCCGCTTTTGAGCAACAGGAACGAGAGCGGACTGGGATTAAATCTCTTAAGGTGGGGCACAACCGGGTATTTGGTTATTATATTGAGGTGACCAAGGCGAATTTGCATCTGGTTCCCGAGGACTACACTCGCAAGCAGACCCTTGTTAATAGTGAGCGTTTTATTACCCCTGAGCTGAAGAGCAAGGAAACTCAGATTTTCAGTGCAAAGGAACGCCTCATGGAGCTTGAGTATACTCTCTTTGTGGAGATCCGCAGCATGGTTGCGGAGCAAGTAAGCCGGATCCAACATACAGCCGCGGTTATCGCCCAGCTCGATGTGTTGACTGGATTTGCCCAGGTGGCGGTGGAACACGACTACTGCCGTCCGGTGGTGGATGATAGTGACCGGATTACACTAAAAGAGTGCCGACATCCGGTGGTGGAAAGACTTCTAAAGAACCAGACCTTCGTACCCAATGACGTAGATCTCAATGGTAAACAACAGTATGTTATTCTGACTGGCCCGAATATGGCAGGAAAGAGTACATACCTGCGGCAGGTGGCCCTTGCGGTTTTGCTGGCACAGATTGGCAGTTTCGTCCCCGCAAATGAAGCCCACATCGGCGTTGTAGATCGCATTTTTACCCGGGTGGGGGCCTCAGACGATCTAGGGACAGGGCAATCGACATTCATGGTGGAAATGACCGAGGTAGCCAACATCCTTAACAATGCAACAGAGCAAAGCCTGATCATTCTTGATGAAGTTGGCCGGGGAACATCTACCTATGATGGTTTAAGCATTGCCTGGGCCGTTAGTGAGTACATTCATTCCCGGATTGGGGCTAAGACACTTTTTGCTACCCACTATCATGAGTTAACGGAGCTAACAGACAAACTAGAGCGGGCGGCGAATTTCCGAGTAGCCGTGGCCAAGGAAGGAAAAAGGGTGGTGTTCCTGCACTCCATAGTACCCGGAAGTGCGGACAAAAGCTATGGGATCGAGGTGGCCCGTCTAGCGGGGTTGCCGGAGGAAGTGCTAACAAGGGCGGGGAAGCTGCTGAAGAACCTGGAGAGGAAGGCCCCGGGCAGTAAGGAAGTAGCGGCAGCTAGTGAACCAGTGGCGCAGCTTAGCCTGTTTTACCAACGGGATCCATTGGTGGAGGAACTAAGCGGTTTGGATTTAAACCAGATGCGGCCCATTGATGCGTTAAACACATTGTTCCGGCTACAGGAGATGGCAAGGCGTACCCTTGGAGGAAAACAATGAGTCAACGAATTGAGCAACTAAGTACTGATGTTTCCAATAAGATTGCCGCGGGCGAAGTGGTGGAAAGACCGGCTTCTGTGGTCAAGGAGTTGGTGGAAAATGCCATTGATGCGGGGGCAGGGCGGATAGAGATTACTTGTCGGCAAGGCGGGAAGGAACTGATTCAGATCAAGGATGATGGGCACGGAATACGGAGCGCCGATGCCCCTTTAGCCTGGCAGCGCCATGCCACAAGCAAGATTACTGGTGCAGAGGATCTGTTTTGTATTAAGACCTTGGGCTTTCGGGGGGAGGCGCTACCTAGCATTGCTGCGGTCTCTGATATCCAGATGTTGACCCGGCATGTGGATGAGGAAATCGGTACCTTCCTGGAACTCAGGGCGGGAGAGCTCACTGCCCACCGGGATCAGGCTTACCCTGTGGGTACCACCATTATGGTGAACAACCTATTCTATAACACCCCGGCCCGGTACAAATTCCTTAAGACTACTGCCACAGAAAGACGTCATATTATAGATCTGGTGTCCAACTTAGCCCTAAGTAACGGGGAGATCGCCTTTAAGCTAGTGATGGATGATGAACAGGTGCTGCTAGCCCAGGGCACTGGCAAGCTGGAAGACGCTGTACTTGCGGTGTATGGTGCCGAAGTGGCGGAGAACATGCTGTGGGTGGAACAGGGCCTAGGTCCTTACCGGTTGACAGGCTTGGTGGGGAGACCTGAGATTGCCCGGGGAAACCGCAATTACGAAACAGTCTTTGTCAATCACCGATGGGTTAAGGATCGGCTGATCTTAGCCGCTGTCGAGAAGGCCTATCGTGAGTTTCTGCCGACCAAACGCTTTCCGGTGGTGGTTCTCAACTTGAGTGTACCGGCGGATCTAGTGGATGTGAATGTACACCCCGCCAAGGCGGAAGTCCGGTTTAAGGATGAATCCATGATTTTCCGGTTGGTTATTACGGCGCTGGAAGGGGTTTTCAAGCGAAACCAGCTAATTCAACCCTTCGAGATCGAACGGACACCGATATATCATCAAGCAAGACCGGTGCAGCAGACCCAAGCAGCGATGGACTATGGAACTGCTACTCGCTATACTCCCCGGCAAGAGCGCATGGCGGATACGCCGTCCTGGGAAGGCATTCCTAGGATTCAAGATGAGTCTGTAGTAGAGGATATACACATTATTGGTCAACTCTGGGATACATATATTCTTATGGCTGATGAGGAGAGCTTCTGGTTAATTGACCAGCATGCTGCTGCGGAGCGAATCAACTTCGATAAACTAAAGACCCAGTGGGCGGCGTCGGTGGACTCAGGGCTAGCAAGGCAGGCTTTAGTGGTCCCAATCCCCCTTGAACTGCCCTTAGCACAGGGTGAATTAATCAATGAGCATCGTGGAAAACTGGAAAGGCTTGGATTTAAGGTGGAGCCCTTCGGACAGTCATCCTTTTTACTACAGGAGATTCCTGTGGCATTGGAAATGCTTAGAACATCTCCGGGGGAGATTGAAGCCACCGTGGAGGAGATTCTCAGGCAAATCGAGGAGGAGGACGATTGGGAGAACCAGGCCCTAAGCAGTATTGCTTGTAAAGCTGCCATTAAAGCCAATCATAGGCTTCAGCCGACGGAGATGCAAGGTCTAGTGCAAAACTTCAAAAAAACAGCAAACCCCTATACTTGTCCCCATGGGAGACCAGCCATTCTTGAGCTGTCCCGTAAGGAGGTCGAAAAGAGCTTTGCCCGGCGTTAAGTTACTAGTTATTGTGGGTCCTACGGCAGTGGGGAAATCCAAAACGGGATTGATGCTGGCCAAAAGGCTTGGTGGTGAAATAGTCTCCGCTGACTCGATGCAGGTCTACAAACTGATGGATATCGGTACAGCAAAGCCCACAAAAGAAGAACAATCGGATGTTGCACATCACCTAATCGACGTGGTTTATCCCTGGGAACAGTTTAGCGCCGCGGCTTATCAGGAACTGGCCGATGTGGTCATCCAAGACATATCCCGTCGAGGTAGGATCCCTATTATCCTCGGGGGAACAGGCCTATACATTACCGCCCTTGTTGATGGATTCTTGTTCCCTGACAAGAGTCATACAAAAACCCGTCGTCGTCTGGAGAAAGTAGCCGAAAACAGTCCGGACCTACTTTACCAGCGTCTTACCCAAGTTGATCCCGTGGCTGCAAGGAAGATTCACCCGAACAACATTAGAAGGGTGATTCGGGCCTTAGAGGTCTACTATGATACGAAAAAACCTATCTCGCTCCATCAGGAAAAAGCAAAGGCGCAAAATCCCCGTTACCGGGCTTGCTTCTTCGGATTGACCATGCCAAGACCACGTCTTTATGAAAGAATCAACCAGCGGGTAGACCAGATGATCGATGCAGGCTTACTAGAAGAGGCAAAAAGCCTCATGGATTACGGCCCTAGCGTGACCAGTATGCAGGCCCTAGGATACAAGGAACTGTGGCGCTACTTATTCGGTGAGTGTTCCTTTGATGAGGCAGTCAGGCTGCTTAAACGGGATACCCGCAGGTATGCCAAACGTCAGTACACCTGGTTTAAGCGGGATCCCCGCATCCAGTGGATCGACCTCGATGAGGTCGGTGGTACCGAGAACGCGGTGGCCCTAATTGTGGACTCATTTCTGCGCTTCCAAGGGGACTAGTGATTGTTGTCCTTGTGGTACCTTTGGTAACCCTCTCCTTCCTTGGTGAGCAATCGCCGAGATTAAAATACCCACAAATGGTTAGATTATTACTGACCGTTACCGGGAAAGGAGGGGTACCATGGACGAACGGATTCGGTGTAGTGTCGACAATTGTCATTACTGGACCCAAGGCAATATCTGCCGGGCATCCCAGATTATTGTGACCTCCGATGCTATTGTAGATAGTGGTGTTGACATCTACGAGTCCCCAGCATCATCAATTACAGTGTCAACCCCAGCGGATACTAGCATAGAAACCTGCTGTCAAACATTTATTGCCAAAGGGGCGCCCCATGCCCGCCAAGATCGGGTGACACACAAAGGGTGGAACTGAAATTGTTCGGCGGTCATCGACTTTGACGACTGCATGACAGAGCAATCCTGCTGACCGCACAACCTTAGTTTTGAGTGTCCGTGGGAATCGAGTAGCAATCAATTTCACCTACTCGATTCCTTTTAACTAGCAGGGCTTGTATACGTGTTTTTCGATGCATTCCGCAATCCAAGTACCTTCGTTGCAGGAACGAGCTAGGTCATCAAGTAGCTCTCCTAAGAGTAATATGATCTCAGGGTGGGCGTGATCCTTTCTAGTCTCAATAATATGACAAAAATGCAGAAGGTTGGTCTTAATGATAAACGGTGTGTCAACGCTTAAAGGAAAATGTCCTCGGACTACATCGGGCTTACTGTCCAGCTTCTGAATAAACTTTAACGTAGTCAGATCCCTTTGGAGTTCATCTTCGGTATAGTGTTTTGCATACCAGGGAGCCACCTGAAAGGTCTTACAGTAGCGGGTACTCTTGGCAATGAAGGTGGAGAAGGTGCCGTGGGTGCGAAGATCATCGTAAGAGCCCCGTCCCAGCCCGGTAATGAGCCATGACCAGGTTACGAACTTAAGCAATTGACTGTGGCCTTTTTCAAATCCCCATTTTTCTAAAGCGGCTAAACGTTTGTCGTCAATAATGACCTGCCCAGAGTCGTCAAATATGTTGTCTTCATTCCCCTTAGATATGTACAAAGCGGCAATGGCGGTATCCAGAAGTGGTCGTTCAATTAACTTGATCTCGAACAATGCGTTCCCTCCAAGTAGTTAGAATTACAGATTGCTATTCGTGATCTTTAGACCAAAGTCCTGCACTGAATAATCTGTCAGGGCTGGCAGTTGCTTTATTAGTCTGGTATGGAACGGCTAGTATTTCAAAGAGAAGGGGAGCTTGCAGGAGCAAGCACGAGACAACGCAAATGGTTCTTGACTTCTGGGTAAAAACTGCTAGAATATATCTGTCCTGCTGTTCTGAAGCAGATTTGCAATTTCATACTTAAGGGGGCTGGGAAATGACGAATGCTCTGGGGCGTCACATTTTATGTGAAGCTTACGGTTGCAGGTTTGAAACTTTAGACAGTTTAAAGATGGTGGAGAAGGTCTTAGTAGAGGCCGCTATCCAAGCCGGTGCTGATGTAAGAGAGGTTGCCTTCCATCAGTTTAGTCCACAGGGAGTGAGTGGTGTTGTTGTGATTTCCGAATCACATGTAGCCATTCATACCTGGCCGGAGTATGGATACGCGGCCTTAGATGTTTTTACCTGTGGCGATAATGTGGACCCGTGGGATATTTGCCGTATTATCCTGGAACAGTTTGGTACATCGAACTATACCGCACAGGAAGTTAGACGAGGTATTTTTGATAAAGAATTGCAGAGAAAGATCTCGTAACGAAAGAGAAAATGCTGACTACGCCAAGGACATACACTTTGGTGGCCCGACTGCCGAAGGAACAACACCGCCAGATGCCTTTTGTTGACTGCGGGAGTCGGCATTTGGTTCGCGTCAGCAGCATACTACCTTCAGCGCCCGATACCGGGCTCTCTTTTACCTAGTGCCTAGGAAAGTACTAGCTCATCACTCCTGATGGGCCGGACGTGTACAAAGGAAGAAACCAAGCACTGGGTTTCCGAAATGGTGTGTTGGGAGGGTTTCCTGATTCGGGAACTCGAACTTGCAGAAATCAGAGTAAACGCAAGAATACAAAGTACAAAGGGTGGGATGTGCTTTCGTAGCTGTTCCCCAATGATATTAAGGAGTGAAGTGATTGACACAGCTTTGGTTTACTGAGAAGCAGACTGCCGACCTTAAATTGTCCCTGAGGGTGAAAGAGACAATTTACAGGGAGAAAAGTCCCTTCCAGCAGATTGACGTGGTGGATACCTATCAGTTTGGACGGGTGTTGTTATTAGATGGTATTGTACAAACTACAACGGTTGATGAGTTCGTGTATCATGAGATGATTTCCCATGTGGCTTTGAACAGCCATGCCAACCCACAGAGCGTTGCCGTAGTTGGCGGTGGGGACGGAGGAACCGTACGGGAGGTACTCAAACACGAATCGGTGCAGCAGGTCAGGCTAATCGAGATTGACGGGGCAGTGGTGGAAGCGAGTAAGCGGTTCTTGCCTGAGATTAGCTGTGGCCTAGACGATCCTCGGGCAAAGGTCCGTATTGAGGACGGGATTAAGCATATGGCCCAGGCTAAGGAAGAGTACGATGTGGTGATTGTGGACTCGACTGATCCCGTTGGGGCCGCTGTGGGTTTGTTTTCTCAAGAGTTCTATAGGTCAGTGCATAATGCGTTGAAGAGCGATGGCATCTTGGTGACGCTGGCCGAATCGCCATGGACCGAACCCGAAGCGATCAGGCGGGTGCAAGGTGCTTTACGCGGGGTATTTCCCATTGTGAAGTTGTATCTATGCAATGTTCCCACATATCCCAATGGACTATGGAGCTTCTCCATCGCTTCAAAGGTGTATGACCCCACAAGACCGATCCGACAAGAGTTGCCCTTCGCCACCCGCTACTATACCCCGGCGATACACGAAGCGGCCTTCACGTTGCCGCCCTTTGTCCAAGAGATTATCGCCGGTATCGGAAAGTGAATAAGCGCTTCTAGGCCCGTTGTTATTAGCAAAATCCATCTTACCAGGTACTGCACGCTATCGGATAAGCCTGGTACGAGGTTCGAACAAGGACAACTTTCCAGCACCGGGGGTGGTCTCTTTTTGTCCGGATTACCGCGATTCTTACCGCCAAGTGAATAAGGGAACTACTAATGATAACCAGGACAAGGGCTTAGAAGATTAGCCCTTGTTCCCTTGCCCAAGCTATGATCCCTTGGAACAGGCCCTGGGCGATTTTCTCTTGAAAGCTATGGGTTTGCAGAAGGGTCAATTCCTGGGTATTTGTCATAAAGCCGGTTTCCACAAGCACTGCTGGCCGGGACTGATGGGTGACGGTAAATCCCCGTTGGATCACTCGGCCTAGCGCGTTGGGACTGCGACCGGTGGTCTGCTCCTGGTGTATTTGGAGTAGATAGGCAAGCCTTGTGGTCCTTTGGGGTGCTCCCCAGTAAACGTAAGAATTACTGCCCCGGGCCGATGGATTAGTGGGGCTGGCATCGGCATGGATACTGATAAACAGGTCTGCTTTGTTCCAGTCGGCCATCGCCGCCCGTTCAGAAAGAGTTCTTTCTATATTGTTTGTTGAGGTTCTAGTCATGACCACGTGGTGACCTGCAGAACGCAGCTGGGAAGCAAGGATTTCGCTAATCGCCAGATTAATATCGCTTTCTCGCACCATACGAGGTCCGTCCCAAGCCACTGCTCCGGGATCTGTTCCTCCATGGCCAGGATCTAGTACAATGGTTAGGGAAGGAGATGATGGATCCGGTTTCGATGGAGTGGTTGGGGTAAGTTGTATAGGATCAAGATAAGTATTTTGCTCCAAGCTAATCTCCACAGTCTTTTCTTGGTAACCGTCGACAATGAATCGTAACCTGTAGATGCCCGGAGTCAGTCCTGTAACACGAAAGTACCCTTCGCTGATGGACTGCTCGGTTAGCCATTGACCCTGGCCGTCTTGGATTACTAGATATCCGTTTAGAGCGGTGCCCGCTACCCCATCTTGGATGCGGCCAATAACTGATACTGCACCGGGGTTTTGCACAAACTGACAACCGGTTAGAACTAGGGCACCGATACACAAGCATAGGAGTCTTCTTCTCAAGGATGGAACCCTCCTCAATACCAACATTTCACTGTTGAATCAAATACTTCGTAATTATTTCGATTTTACCTATAATGAATCCTTCAGAAATTTGTGGTAAGTTATGCCGGGGGAACGGTAACACCCAGGGCGTCTTGTGCGTATACTGATCAGAAGTAGGGGATCTAGCTTATACCTAGGAGAGAGTCCGATGAAAGAACGCATTACCCAGCCTTCGGATCCAAGACAGATCTTTGATTTGGTTGAAGCAGGTATTCTCACACCAACCACTGCTTTATCCCGCCTGTCCCAGTGGGAGCGGGCCATTGTAGTGCCACAGATAAAGGAAGAACCTAAACAAGAGACCTTAACAGAGATCATGGATGAACTAGACCAGCTAATTGGCTTGAGTCAAGTAAAGGTGCTAGTTAGGGAGATCAAGGCCTTTATTGAGATCCAACAAAGACGCGAGCTAGAGGGTTTGGTCTGTAAGAGCCTAGTTTTGCATATGATTTTTAGGGGAAACCCAGGGACCGGAAAGACTACCGTAGCCAGGATACTGGGGAAGATGTTTCGGGAGATGAATGTATTATCTAAAGGGCACCTAGTGGAAGTAGAACGGGCTGATTTAGTCGGGGAGTACATTGGACACACTGCCCAACGGACCAGAGAGCAGGTCAAAAAAGCCATGGGTGGGATCTTGTTTATAGATGAAGCCTACTCTCTAGCACGGGGGGGAGATAAGGATTTCGGTAAAGAAGCCATAGATACGTTGGTTAAAGCCATGGAGGACCACAAATCCGAGTTGATCTTGATCCTAGCGGGCTACCGTGATGAAATGGACCGGTTTATGCGCACCAATCCGGGACTGCGTTCCCGATTTCCGCTGCATATTCAGTTTCCGGACTATACACCTGCGGAACTAATGGAGATTGCCCAACTTATGCTAAAGGAGCGGGAGTATATACTGAGCGATTCCGCCAAAACTCGGCTTTGGACCTTTGCGGAGGAAATCAATAAGCAGCAGACCAGCGGCAATGCCCGGGCGGTTCGCAATCTGATTGAAGGAGCCATCAGACGCCAGGCGGTTCGCTTGGTTAAACAAGAAAGCATCACCCGAGAGGATCTAATGCTGATTACGGTAGAGGATCTTGGCGAGGCGGTGACTCAATGAGTCAATGCATTATCCTAGGAAAAGCGAACGTAGGTAAAACCCTCTTTGCGATCAATTTCGCTGATTACCTTGGTATTAATGACCTAGAGATCGTATCAACCTATCCCGAAGGTCGTGCCCACGTACAAATATACCGTAAAGACGAAGCAATCGATTCACTGACTAGTATTAGTCCCCATCAGACCCGTTGCCTTCAAGCCTTTACTATCCGTCTACGTAAGGGGAAAAGCGAAAAACAGCTGATTTTGCTAGATAGTACAGGGTTGATTGAGGGCATTCATGCTAATCCTCAGGTTAGAGCTGCTATGGCCCAAACCCTTGCGGCAATTCGTGATGCCCAGGTAGTCTTGCATATGATCGATGCATCCTCAGTTGGCATTGATGGAAGCGACGGGGCCATTGGCGAAGTGGATCGACAACTGTGCCAATATGCCCGTCTAAAAAGAGGATATGTGATTTTGGCCAACAAAATGGACTTGCATGGTGCCGCCCTTGGGCTAGAACGCATCAAAGCCACCTTTCAAGGGCAGACAATCATTCCCATATCTGCATTGAAAAAACAAGGATTTGCCGAGGTGAGACGGTTTGTGGCCATACATGCATAGTATTGGAGGTCAGTTCTTTAGAGTAGGGGCTGCGGTCGTGGCCACTGGAGTTAGTGTGAAGATGATGGACGACTATTTGGACAAAGACCTTGATCTGCACGGAAACATATACCATGTACTAAAAGAAGGGCTCTTGCCTTACGCCCTAGTTGCCTTAGCTCTAGGTAGTCTGGGAGCACCCTCCATCGCGGTATCCTTGTTTCTTAGCGCGTACTGTTTGGGAATGGCATTTTCGCCATTGGATCGCCTACCAACGGATCTAGTGGGGTACCAGGAATTCCTAGTGTTAATGCTTGTTCAGTTTCTGCTATTACCCTGGGTTCGGGTACTCAATTCCCTTGCCGTGATTGCCTGTGTACAGATCCTAGATGATCTCATAGACCAGGATATTGACCAGGGGGATAATCTGGTTCAACGATTAGGATTCGGCGAGGCCATGATTATTGGTGGGTTTTGCTTAATTCTTGGGGTGTATACAGACTGGATGGTTACGGTCTGGGCAATGCTTCTTATGGTAGTGATCAACCTCTGGCAACCCGGGGACTTTCCTCCAGAAAGGCTGAGCTAGATGGCCACTACATATCTGATTATACTGCTCTTTTTTGCTATACTGATCAGCTACATCCTTGGGCGGAGAGTCGGGTTCAAGGAAGGTTTCATACATGGAGTTTGCTATGGCCCATTGGAGCTACGCAAACAGGCCTTGGAAAAAGGTTATTGTCCTATCTGTGGTTACGGAAGAGAGTCCTTAGAGTACGATGCAGAACCAAGTTGTGAGTGCGAGCATACTGCAGAGGACTGCTAGCCAGGTTATCACGTTGAGAGCAACTTCGAATGGAGTAACGGGGACTGCGATATCAGGTGTTTAGTCGACACAATTTCTGTTAAATAGGGAGCTGAGCAAGGTGAACGTAGTTATTCGTTTCAATCAGTGCGGTATAATGGAAAGGAATAAATTACTGCACAGAAGGCGACTCTGCATTCATGAAGTTGACTATTTTCATGCCAACTATGGTGCTTAAGCTTGGGACCGCGTTGCACTATCGATTGTATATCATCAAGGAAAGGATTGGCATAGTGAATCATAAGTGTGTGGAAAGCCCAAACCTAATATATGTTTTCGCTGATCAATTGCGATTTTCGTCATGTGGATTTGCAGGGAATGCACGTGCTCGTACACCGAACATTGATTGTCTTGCCAGGGAGAGTATCAACTTCTGTAATGCGGTGTCAGGAAGTCCTGTTTGCGCACCGTATCGAGCTTCCGTATTTACCGGAAAGTACTCCAGCAGCACGGGGATGGTCATCAATGAGCTTCGCCTAAATCCGAACCACAAGTGCTTCGGCCACGTCTTGCGCGATGGTGGATACAATACCGCTTATATCGGAAAGTGGCATCTGTGGGCAAACGAATTGGGGAACCATCGGGATCCAAAGAATGCATTTGCTCCTCCAGGCCTGTATCGTTTCGGATTTGATGGCTATTGGGCGGCCTACAACTTTTGGCATGAGTACTATACGGCAAGATACTACCACGATACACCCGCACCCATTTCTGTTGAAGGATATGAGCCCGATGTGCAAACCAATCTAGCCATCGAACAACTTAGACGACATAGAGATTCGGACAAGCCATTCGCTCTTTTCTTGTCCTACGGAACACCGCATGATCCTTGGAATAAGGAAAACGTTCCTCCGCAATACTACGATATGTTTCGGGATGTAGAGTTCGGTTTTCCCCCTAACTATAAACCTGAGAACGATCCTTACGCCGACCCTTGGGCTAGACTCAATCCGGCTGAACGCGCTCAGTTGGATGAGTGGCAACGCGTTTACTATGCCATGACAGCTAACCTCGATTGGAATGTCGGTAGGTTGCTTCAAGCCGTGAACGACTTAGGGTTACGTGATCATACGATTTGTGTCTTCACTTCGGACCATGGTGAAATGTTTGGTGCCCATGGTCGACGAGCAAAGAACATTTTCTACGAAGAAGCAATTCGTGTACCGTTTCTTTTGCGTTATCCGGGACATCACGTACCAGGTCAAGTGAGTGATGTATGTCTCAACACGCCGGATGTCATGCCGACGCTTCTACCTCTTATGGGTCTAAGTGTCCCTGATACAGTTGAGGGCATGGATCTGAGCCATTATATTTTGGGAGAAGCTGGTCCTGAACCTGAAGCAGCCTATATGCAAGGCATGGGTTGTACTGCAGCGTGGGAAGATGGTTACGAATGGCGAGCTCTGCGCGACAAACGCTATACCTATGCTATCATGTACGTTGATGGAGCAGAATTTCTCTTTGATAACAAAAACGATCCTTATCAGATGGTAAACTTAGTGGATGATAAAGACAAAGACCATCAGTCCATCTTACAGGGGTTTCGAGACTTACTAAAGCAAAGGATGTTTGAGCTCAGCACTTCCGCAACTAAGATGGCAAAACCAGGTTAAGGAATAGTGGTTATGCACGTTAGGCACATTATCATATGTATTGGGAACTATCGAAAAAGTTATCAGGCAATTCGCGCGCATTGATC